>DXGD01000190.1 GCA_019114115.1 Candidatus Nesterenkonia stercoripullorum | reverse complement strand
CATCGGCACGCTCGACAAACAGGACAAGGCGGCTGCCGGCAAGCTCCTCGGAGCAGCGCGGGGGCAGGTGCAGAAGGCGCTGGCCGCACGAACGGAAGTGCTGGAGGCTGAGCATGCCCGGCGCATGCTCGTCGAAGAGACAGTAGACGTGACCTCCGCAACGCGCCGCCGGGCACGCGGCGCCCGGCACCCCTTGACGCTGCTGCAGGATCGCGTGAGCGATATCTTCCTGTCTATGGGCTGGGAGATCGCCGAGGGCCCTGAGCTGGAGTCGGAGTGGTTCAACTTCGATGCGCTGAACTTCGACCCGGACCACCCGGCACGGGAGATGCAGGACACCTTCTTCGTCGACCCGCCGGAGTCGCATCTGGTGCTGCGCACTCACACCTCACCGGTGCAGGTGCGTTCCCTGCTCCAGCGTGACCTGCCGGTCTACGTACTCTGCCCGGGAAAGACGTTCCGGACAGATGAACTCGACGCCACCCACACCCCGGTGTTCCACCAGTTTGAGGGCCTCGCCGTGGACAAGAACCTCACTATGGCCGATCTGAAGGGGACGCTGGAGCATTTCGCCCGGGCGATGTTCGGACCCGAAGCGGCCATCAGGCTTCGGCCGGCCTATTTCCCCTTCACCGAGCCCAGCGCCGAGATGGACGTCTGGCATCCGACCGCAGCGGGCGGCCCGCGCTGGATCGAGTGGGGCGGCTGCGGCATGGTCAACCCCAATGTCCTGCGCGCGGCAGGGGTCGACCCGCGCCAGTATTCAGGCTTCGCTTTCGGCATGGGCGTGGAACGCACGCTGATGTTCCGCAACGGCGTCGGTGACATGCGCGAGATGATCGAAGGCGATATCCGCTTCAGCCAGCACTTCGGATTGGAGGTCTGAGACCGTGCGCATCCCGCTGTCTTGGATTCGTGAATACACCAGCTTCCCCGCCGATGGCACGGCCGAGGACCTGATGGCCGCGCTGGTCACGGTCGGGCTGGAGGAAGAGGACGTGCATCGTCCCGCTGATGAGCTCAGCGGTCCGATCGTCGTCGGGGAAGTCCTGGAGAAAACGCCGGAGCCGCAGAAGAACGGCAAGACCATCAACTGGTGTCAGGTCAGAGTGGTGCCTGAGGGGCAGTCCCAGCAGCTGCAGGGCGAGGGCATTTCGCCCGACGGCGTGCAGGGTGTGGTCTGCGGCGCCGACAATTTCTCCGTGGGCGATAAAGTCGTCGTCACGCTGCCGGGTGCAGTGCTGCCCGGAGACTTCAGGATCACCCCGCGGAAGACCTACGGCCACGTCTCGGCGGGCATGATCGCCTCGGTGCGTGAGCTGGGCATAGGCGAGGACCACGACGGCATCCTGGTGCTCTCGAGGCTCGGCCTGAACCCCGATCCCGGAACAGACGCACTGGCGCTGCTTGGTCTCGACGACCACGCCGCGGAGATCAACGTGACTCCCGATCGCGGGTACGCCTTCTCCATGCGCGGGGTTGCTCGCGAATACTCCCATGCCACGGGGACGCCCTTCACCGATCCTGCGGATCTGGTGAACGTTCTGACGCAGAGCTCAGCTGGCCGCGCCGTCGAACTCGCCGACGACGCGCCGATCTACGGCACGCCAGGGTGCGGGACCTTCGTCGCCCGCCGGGTCACAGGCGTCGACGTGAACGCGCCGACGCCGCCGTGGATGGCCTCACGCCTGCGCCTGGCCGGATTGCGGTCCATCTCACTGCCGGTGGACATCTCCAACTACGTCATGTGGGAGCTGGGCCAGCCCAACCACTTCTACGACGCGGAGAAGGTCGATGGCACGATCACCGTGCGTCGCGCCTCAGCCGGCGAGACGATGGTCACCCTGGACGAGAAAGAACGTACCCTCTCTCCGGAGGACCTCCTGATCGCCGACGAGAGCGGGGCCATCGGCATCGCCGGCGTCATGGGCGGGGCACGCACAGAGGTCGACGATTCGACGACGACGATCCTGATCGAGGCGGCCCATTTCGACCCGATCACCGTGTCCCGGTCGAAACGCCGGCACAAGCTCCCCTCCGAGGCGTCGAAGCGCAATGAACGCGGCGTCGACCCGCTCCTGCCAGAGGTCGCGGCACAGCGTGCCGTGGACCTGCTGGTGGAGCTGGCCGGGGGAGAGGACACCGGGGAGCTCACCGTCGTGGGTACGCCAAGCCTTCCGGCCCCCATCCTGCTGGACGTCGGGCTGGCGGCCCGGGTGACGGGCGTGGACTACGAGCTGGACCAGATCGTGGATTCCCTGCGCCGGATCGGTGCGGAGGTGGAGCTGCGTCAGGACGATCGGCTGGAAGTCGCACCGCCCAGCTGGCGGCCCGACCTGACGATCCCGGAGGCGTTGGTCGAAGAGGTCGCGCGGCTGATCGGCTACGACAAGATACCCTCACGGGTCCCCCAGGCTCCGGTGAGCGCGGGGCTCAGCGCGGAGCAACGACGTCGTCGTCAGCTGCTCAACGCGGTGGCTGCTGCTGGGTTCACCGAGACGCTGAGCTACCCGTTCTGCTCGGAAGAAGCCAATGAGCTCTTCGGCCGACCGGAGTCAGCTGCTGCGGAAGCGGCGGTGGGGGGACCAGCGGCCGGTGAGGCGTCCGCGACGGGGCCGGCAGCCGCGATGCCCATGGTCCGATTGGCCAACCCGATCGCCAGCCAGTACCCCGCATTGCGCACCAGCGTGCTTCCAGGCCTGCTGGACACGCTGCGGCGCAACGTCTCGCGCGGCTTCCACGACCTGACGCTGTTCGAAGCTGGCCAGGTCTTCCTCCCCGACGCCGAGGAGCCCTTTGGCACTGCAGGTATCCCAGGCCTGGGTGCCCATCCGGGCGAAGACGTTCTCGCGGCCCTGGAGGCCGGGATCCCCGCCCAGCCGATGCGGCTGGCGACGGCGCTGTGCGGCGCGGAACCCGCAGCTGAGCACGGCCAGGCGGGACGCGCCCGCGATTGGGCCGATGCCATTGACAGTGCGCTCACGGCTGCCGAGTCGATCAACGTCGCGCTCACTGTGCGGCAGGGTCGTCACCAGGCGTTCCACCCCGGCAGGACGGCAGAGCTGGTCCTCGGCGACGGCGCAAAGGGTGCTGTGGTCGGATATGCTGGCGAGCTTCATCCGCAGGTCCTCGAGGCCTGGAATCTGCCTGCGCGGACCGTCGCTGCGGAGCTGGACCTCAGCGCCGTCATCGGCACTGCCCAGGACCAGGTCGACGCTGTTCCGTTCTCCACCTACCCGCCTGCGACCCAGGATGTCTCGCTGGTCGTCGCTGCGGATCTGGCCGCTGCGGACTTGCGTGAAACCCTGCGAGAAGGGGCAGGCGAGCTGCTCGAGGACATCGAGCTCTTCGACGTCTACGCCGGTGAGCATATTGCTTCGGGTAAGAAGTCGCTGGCCTTCGCGCTGCGATTCCGCGCCGAGGACCGCACGCTGACTGCAGAAGAGGCCAGTGCCGCACGTGATGCCGCAGTGTCTCTGGCAGTGCAGCGCCATGGTGCCGAGCTCCGCGGCTGAGGTCTAAGGGGCGCAGGTCTCCAGCTGCCGTGGGTGACGCGGCTGAGGTCTGCGCAATGAGTGAGGGCCTGGTCGGATTATTCTCCGGCCGGGCCCTCACTCATCGTTTCACGGGGTCAGCAGAAGCTTGCCTGTAGTGCGACGGTTCTCCAGGTCGTCCTGGGCCTGGCCGGCATCCGCCAGCGGGTAGGTCGCGCCGATCGAGATCTCGAGGCTTCTGTCGCTCAATGCTGCGAAAAGCTCTGAGAAGCGCCATGCTCGTTCTTCCGCGTTGCGCAGGTACCAGTTGATCGACGGGCGCGTCACGTAGAGACCGCCGCGCCGATTCAGCTCTTGGAGGTCCAGCGGCGGAACCTGGCCGGAGGCACCGCCGAAGAGCACGAGGGTGCCGCGCACCGCGAGGCTCCTCATGGAGCCCTCGAACGTGTCGCGGCCGACGCCGTCGTATACCACCGGGACGCCCTCATCTTTGGTGAGCTCCAGGACTTTATCGGCAAAGCCGTCGTATCCCAGCACGTAGTCCGCCCCGGCAGCCTGGGCCACTTCCGCTTTCTCGGCCGATGACGTCGTCGTGATGACGCGGGCGCCTTTGGCTTTGAGCAGCTGAGTCAGCAACTGCCCGACGCCCCCGGCCCCTGCGTGGGTGAGGACGGTCTGTCCGGTGGACACGCGGTAGGCGGAGTTGATGAGGTAATGTGCGGTCACACCCTGGAGCGGCAGCGCGGCTGCCTGTTCGAAGGTGATGTTCTCAGGTATTCGTACAGCTCTGCCGACATCCACCAGAAAGTGCGTCGCGTAGGTGCCTGTGGCGGATTCCACGGTGCAGACACGGTCGCCCACAGAGAACTTCTCCACGCCCTCGCCGATCGCAGCCACTTTCCCGGCTCCCTCGGATCCGGGGGTGAACGGGTAGGTGACCGGGTAGACGCCGCTGCGCTGGTATGTCTCGATGAAGTTGACCCCAGCGGCCGCCGTCTCGACGAGGACCTGTCCGCGTCCGGGCTCGGGGACCGGGACCTCGGCGCTCCGGAGGACCTCGATGCCGCCAGCCTGCTCGGCTTGGGTGACTGTCATGCTTCCGGGCAGGTCTTCCGGGAAAACTGTCTGTTCTGCCATAGCTGACAGGGTACCGAACCTGACCATATCCTAAGAATCCTGGACAGTCACTGGGTGGGAGGTGTCGTCGCATAAATATTGGCTCTTGTGAATAAATGCGTTTAGACTGTGACGCATGACGTATTCCACAGCAGTCTCCGGCGCCTCTGGCTACGCC
>DXGD01000189.1 GCA_019114115.1 Candidatus Nesterenkonia stercoripullorum | reverse complement strand
CATCGTGCTGCCCACCGATATCGTCATGGCGCATCGTTTCGCGGCCGACGCCGGTTACGAGGTCCTCCCCGTCGAGCGTCTGGAAGACGGAGAAGCCGGTTCGGACGCCCTCGGCCTGGATATCGGTCCGAGCAGCGCCGAGTCCTTCGCAGCGGAGATCAAGGATTCGAACACGGTCTTCTGGAACGGGCCGATGGGCGTCTTCGAGATGGAGGCGTTCGCGCGGGGGACTGAGACAGTGGCCCGCGCGCTCACCGAGTCGAAGGGCTTCACCGTCGTCGGAGGTGGTGATTCT
The DNA here is from genome assembly GCA_019114115.1 of Candidatus Nesterenkonia stercoripullorum. Classification (GTDB taxonomy): domain Bacteria; phylum Actinomycetota; class Actinomycetes; order Actinomycetales; family Micrococcaceae; genus Nesterenkonia; species Nesterenkonia stercoripullorum. Next base: position 4,048 of record DXGD01000189.1, on the reverse strand, counting down.
GCGGCAGCAGTGCGGTCGCTGGGCTTCGATGAGTCCGCCTTCGGCCATATCTCCACCGGCGGAGGGGCAAGCCTTGAGTACCTGGAGGGCAAGACGCTGCCAGGCATCGAAGCACTCAGCGGGAGTGCCTCCTAGGACAGTGGGCACCGGGGGCCCGGCCACCGCGACACCCCGCTTCGTTGACCAATGGAAGGACAGGACAGATGACTGCCACACGTAATGGAGAGTTCCTCCGCAAGCCGCTGATCGCCGGCAACTGGAAGATGAACATCGACCACATGCAGGCCATCGCGCTCGTGCAGAAGCTGGCGTGGACGCTGGACGACGCAGGTCACGACTACTCGAGGGTCCAGGTCTCGGTGTTTCCTCCCTTCACCGATCTGCGTGGAGTCCAGACAGTGGTCAGCGGGGATTCCCTGAAGCTCCACTATGGTGCTCAGGACCTCTCGGATCAGGAGTCCGGGGCCTACACCGGAGACATCTCCGGTGCCTTCCTCAACAAGCTGGGCTGTAGCCAGGTGCTGATCGGCCATTCTGAGCGCCGCGAGATCCATGCAGAGTCCGATGAGCTGCTCAACGCCAAGCTCGCGGCGGCGCTGAAGCACGGCCTGACCCCTGTGCTGTGCGTGGGCGAAGGGCTCGACGTCCGGAAAGCCGGTGAGCACATCTCGCATACTCTGCGCCAGCTCGACGCTGCCCTGTCCGGCCACTCGGCGGAGGACCTGAGTGAACTGGTCGTCGCCTATGAGCCCGTCTGGGCCATCGGCACCGGGGAAGTAGCAGGACCGGAGGACGCTCAGGAGATGGCGGCGGCCATCCGCGCGCGCCTGGCCGACCTGTATTCCCAGGAGTTCGCCGATTCGGTCCGCGTGCTCTATGGCGGGTCTGTGAAGTCACAGAATGTGGCCTCGATTCTCGCCGGCTCAGACGTCGACGGCGCCTTGGTCGGCGGTGCCAGCCTTGATGCTGAGGAGTTCGCGAAAATCGCGTCCTTCGAGAAGCACCTCGTCACTGAGTGAGGCTGCTGCACGAACTCTGAAATGTGCCCTTCGGGGGCTTTCGGCGGTATCCTTGGTGAGGATTGCCGTCTTCGCTATGTGGAAAGGCCGACGTGACTGCTCTGACGATTGCCCTGCAGGTGACTCTTGCTGTGATCAGCCTGCTGCTGATCCTGCTCATTCTGCTGCACAAGGGCCGTGGCGGCGGTATGTCCGACATGTTCGGCGGCGGCGTGACCTCATCACTGGGATCCTCGGGCGTGGCAGAGCGCAACCTCAATCGCCTCACCATCACCCTGGGCATCCTCTGGGGGCTGATCATAGTCTCGCTGGGCCTGCTGATCCAGCTCAACGTCGACAGCTGAGCGCTGCTCGGCTCGGGTGAATCAGCTCGGTGGAATTCCTCAGCGGGAGAGCAGCGAGGCGGCACCGGAATCCAGATGCCACAGGCTCTCATCCCGACCCCGTGCCGTGACGGCCGGTATCTGCGCGGCAGGCATCTGCGCAGACAGGGCAGCTGCGACGGCCTCGGCTTTGTCCCCTCCGGCCACCACTGTCCACACTCGACGCGATGACTGGATCACGGGCACAGTCAGGGAGACTCGCTCCGGCGGAGGTTTGGGGGAGTCCTCTTCGCCCACTGTGGGCGCATCGGTGACCGCGACGGAGTCCTTCCCCGGGAAAAGGCTTGCGATATGGCCATCGGGACCGACGCCGAGCAGAACGACGGAGAACTCGGGGATGTGCAGGTCCCGACGGGTAGCGTCCGCATCCGCGTCGGAGGCGTAGCGCGCGAGTTCTTCGGCGTACTGCTGTGCGCCGACCTCCGGTGAGGCGGCATCCTCGGAACTCGGCATGGCATGGATGTTCTCGGCAGGAAGCCCATAGGACTCCACCAAACCATCCAGCAGGGCGTCAGTGGCCTGCTGCGCATTGCGTTCAGTGTCCCGTTCGGGCAGCAGCCGCTCGTCGCCCCACCAGATGTGGAGGGTTGCCAAGTCCGGCACGCGGCGCCCGGAGGCCCCGCCCTCCAGTCGCGAAGAGAGCGCAGCGAGCACTCCGATGCCGACGCTGCCGCCAGTCAGTGCGACATGCACAAGTCTCTCGGAGGCCAGCTCGCTGGTGATGACATCGAGGAGCTTGGCCGCGACGTCATCGCACAGCTGTGCTTTGTCCGGGTAGACGGCGGTGACGGGGTCAGTGGTGACGGATTGGGATCCCATGATGGACCGATCCTCTCTAGGCTGAAGTTCGTGTGCACGCACTCAGGTCTGTGCGCGGTATTCCGGAGGTCAGGACCTCGCCGAAGATCTCATCCGCATCGAGTCGGCGAAGCTCTTCCGTCAGGCAGTCCTGCAGAGTGCGCAGCGGCAGGGGCACCCGCTGGACAGGTCCATCCACCGGGTGGAGCTCCGCGAGGCTTCCATCGGGTCGTTGCAGCACCACGTCCCCCTCCGGGAGGTGGAAGCGCACTGCGGAGAGGCCCGGGCTGTGTGTCTGCGGCTCGAGCTCGACGGGGCGGTCCAGCGCGTCACGGAGCCAGGCCGCCAGCAAGGCCGCACTGGGCAGCTCGAGTGCTGTCTCCACGGTGACAGAGGTGATCTGCTCAGCGTCCAATTTATCGAGGATGCTCGCCAGCTGAATCCTCCAGCCGGTCAGGCGGGTCCAGGAGAAATCGGAGTCACCGTCGGTGTAGGTGCGTGAGAGCTGTTCCAGCGCTTCCAGCGGGTGGTCGCTGGTGAAGATATCGGTGATGCGCCGGTGCGCGATAGACCCGATCGGGGTGCGGCTGACCTGATCCGGGAGCTGGTCGACCCACCATGCGACGATCGGTGCATCAGGGAGCAGCAGTCCGGAGATCATCGCCTCGCTGGGCTCGGTGAGCTCCCCGGAGGCGGAGAGGATGATCACTTCGCTCGCGCCGGCGTCGCCGCCCACCCGGATCTGGGCGTCGAGCTGCGTGTCGGCGTCGGCGTCTCCGTCCGCTAGCACGATGACGCGGCACGGGTGCTCCCGTGACGCGAGATTCGCCGCTGCGATCGCATCTTCGGCGTTCTCCCGCCGGGTCAGGACGACGAGGGTGAGCACTCGGGTCAGCGCGACAACACCGCCGTCTTCGCGCAGCTCGGCGAGCCGTTTCGAGACCTTCGAGGTCGTGGTGTTCTCGATATCTACGATCACAGGGTGCTCCTCGTCAGGGTCAGGGTCAGGGCCAGAGCCTCAGGGTCAGAGGCAAGGCCTGCCGGGGTCAGGGTCGTCGCCAACTGCGTCCGTCACGGGAGAGCAGGTCGTCTGCGGAGGCAGGGCCCCAGCTTCCGGGTGCGTACGGCTCGGGCTGCTCCGGGCTGGCGGCCCAGAGATCTTCGAAGGGGTCCAGAATCTCCCAGGCCAGCTCCACTTCCTCATGTCGTGGGAAGAGGGGAGGCTCGCCGAGCAGGACGTCGAGGATGAGCCGCTCGTAGGCCTCAGGACTGTCCTCTGTGAAGGCGTGGCCATACCCGAAGTCCATGGTGACGTCTCGGACCTCCATCTGGGTGCCCGGCACCTTCGAGGCGAAGCGGATCGTCGCGCCCTCTTCGGGCTGCACCCGGATCACCACGGCGTTCTGGCCGAACTCGTCGTCGTCGTGGTCCCGGAAGAGAAGGTTGGGGGCGCGCTTGAAGATCACCGCGATCTCGGTCACGCGCCGGCCCAGCCGCTTGCCGGCCCGCAGATAGAACGGCGCGCCGGCCCATCGGCGTGTGTTGATGTTCAGCTTCAGCGCCGCGTAGGTCTCCGTCTTGGATTCCGGATTGAAGCCTTCTTCATCGAGGAAGCCGGTGACCTGCTCGCCTCCCTGCCAGCCCGAGGTGTACTGGCCCCGCGCCGAGGCAGCAGCAAGATCGTCGGGAAGCTGGACCGCGGAGAGGACCTTCTCCTTCTCGGCCCGAAGATGGTCGGCGTTGAAGGAGATGGGCTCCTCCATCGCGGTGAGGGCGAGCAGCTGCAGGAGGTGATTCTGGATGACGTCCCGGGCTGCTCCCACGCCGTCGTAGTAGCTGGCGCGGCCG
>DXGD01000188.1 GCA_019114115.1 Candidatus Nesterenkonia stercoripullorum | reverse complement strand
GGCGCAGCCGGTGCTCGGCAGCCGGGCCACGGATACGCTCTCCGGTGTGGGGCCAGAGGCACTGCGCGTCGACGACGTCCTAGCCCTCGACCGCCAATCGCTCGACGCCGTCGCGGCTTCCCCGGAGCCTTCGACGCTTCCCGAGACCGAGGACGGCACCACGGTCCTGCGCTTCACCCTCGGCCCTCGGGACCAGTGGTTCGACGACGACGAGGTCGCTCGGCTCAGTGACCAGCTCTGGGCGGTGACCCAGGACTCGAACCGGGTCGGCCTCAGACTGGAGCCGGACCCGGACGACCCCGACGCCCGGCCCCTGAAGCGCTCTCATCAGGAGGAACTGCCCAGTGAGGGTATGGTCCGCGGCGCATTGCAGGTGCCCCCGGCCGGCTCGCCGGTGCTCTTCCTGAACGATCACCCCGTCACCGGAGGGTATCCCGTCATCGGCGTGGTGATCGATGCGGACCTCTCGGCGGCGGCCCAGCTGGGTCCGGGGGAACGGATCCGGTTCCGCGCACTCGAGCGGGAGACCGCCGATGGCGACAGCGCCGCGCCAGCAAGCTTCGGAGAACGGGGATCCCCGGCGTCGGACGGGTTCTCGGCACCACAAGATTCGAGGAGAAAGGGGCGTCCATGAAACGCATCCTCATCGCCAACCGCGGCGAGATCGCGGTGCGCATCGTCCGGAGTGCGCGCGAGTCGGGGTACTCCAGCCTGGCCGTCTACGCGGACCAGGACGCCTCCGCCCTTCACGTAGAACTGGCCGATGCGGCGCTGCCCCTGCACGGAAGCACTCCCGCCGAGACGTACCTCGACCAGGACAAGCTCATCGCCGCAGCTCGCGACGGCGGGGCCGACGCCGTCCACCCCGGGTACGGCTTCCTCTCCGAGAACGCCGATTTCGCCCGGGCCGTCATCGAGGCCGGCCTGACCTGGATCGGGCCAACGCCTGAGACGATCGAGTGGCTGGGCAACAAAGTCAGTGCCCGCGAGATCGCCGTGGCTGTCGGGGCACCGCTGGTTCCCGGGACTCCAGGGCCGGTCGATGATGCGCAGATGGTCAGGAGCTTCGCCGAGGAACACGGACTGCCGATCGTGATCAAGGCCGCCCATGGCGGCGGCGGACGCGGTATGCGGATCATCCGCGAGGCTTCTGAGATCGAGGACGGCTTCGCCAGCGCAGTGCGCGAAGCGCAGGGGGCTTTCGGGCGCGGAGAGTGCTTCGTCGAACGATTCCTGGACCGGCCGCGCCATGTGGAGGCGCAGGTCGTCGCGGATACGCACGGGAACGTCGTCGTCGTGGGGACTCGTGACTGCTCGCTGCAGCGGCGCAATCAGAAGCTCGTCGAGGAGGCCCCGGCCCCTTTCCTCTCCGCGGAGCACGCACAGCAGATCGAGGAATCCGCCCGGGCCATATGTGCCGAAGCGCAGTACTGCGGGGCGGCGACGGTCGAGTATCTGCTCAGCCCCGACGGCCTGCTCAGCTTCCTGGAGGTCAACACCCGCTTGCAGGTGGAGCACCCTGTGACGGAGGAGACGAGCGGGCTAGATCTGGTGGCGGAGCAGTTCCGTATCGCCGAAGGGCAGCAGCTGAGCCTGTCCGAGATGCCAACCCCGCGTGGCCACGCCATCGAGTTCCGGCTCAATGCCGAGGAGCCTGCGCAGGGCTTCGTCCCCACGCCCGGGCCCGTCTCGCTCTTCCAGCCGCCCACAGGGCCCGGTGTGCGGGTGGACTCCGGCGTGCGCAGCGGCGACGAGGTGCCGCAGTCCTTCGATTCGCTGATCGCCAAAGTGATCGTCTCCGGGCCGGATCGCCCGACGGCGCTGCGGCGAGCACGCATGGCCCTCGACGAGCTCCGTGTCGAAGGACTCCCGACCGTTCTGCCCTTTCACCAGGCAGTGCTGCGAGCCAGCGACTTCGCCGCAGCGGAGGGTGCCGAATCCTTTCGCGTCCATACGCGCTGGATCGAGACCGAGTTCGAGGAGGAGCTCGCCGCATCGGACTACCTGAGCGCCGCGCTGCGCCACCGCGAGCAGGACATGCTGCGAATGCTGGTGGAGATCGACGACCGGCCGGTCACGCTTGGCATTCCGGGCCTGCTGCGTGAGCTGCTGACCAGCGGAGACGGCCGCGCAGCCGGGTCCAGCAGGGACTCCACCGGGGGCTCCGGCCAGGCGGATCCCGGGGCCGTCACAGCACCTGTGGCCGGCAGCCTCGTGCGCTGGGCTGCTGAGGATGGGCAACAGGTGGAGAGCGGGCAGGCAGTCGCCGTCGTCGAGGCGATGAAGATGGAATCCACCGTCAGCGCCTCGCGTGACGGAACCTTCACGCGGGAGCAGATCGAGCCCGGTGACTCAGTCAGCGCCGGCCAGCTGCTCGGGCAGATCGAGGAGTAGACGCGTGCCCGAGCTGGAGGCGGTCAGCCGGGCTGCCGGCGGGACACTCCCTGCCGCACGTTGTACCTGCCGTGGACAGCCCAGTACAGCACCGTGGTGATCAGCACGAATCCGGCGCACACTCCGAACATCACCCGGTAGCTTGCGAACTGCACCAGCGGGCCCAGCAGGAAGGGGGCGACGCCGAATCCGAGGTCCAGCAGGATGAAGAACGTCGAGATGCCGATGCTCACCCGGTGAGGCGGCAGCGCAGAGGCGATGATCGCCTGAAGGACCGGCAGCAGGGAGCCGAACCCCAGCCCCGCGAGGACGCCCGCCACCAGCAGGACGATCTCATTGGGCGTCCAGGCCAGCAGTGCCAGCGAGATGATGTAGAGCACCAGCGCGGGATAGACCACGGCATTGTCACCGAGCCGGTCCTGCATGCGGCCGCTGAACAGTCGTGAGGTCAGGACAGCAGCGGCGTAGACGACGAAGAACGCCGATGCGGCGTCGACCATGTCCTCCGTCTGGGCGAAGCCGTTGAGGAACGTCATCACCGAGGCGAAGCCGATGCCCAGCAGCATCGCCACCGAGGCTGTGCTGAAGGCGCTGGGCTCGATGATGTCGCCGGGTCGCAGCAGGAAGCGCTCCCGCAGACCTAGCCCGCGCGGCTTGTTCTCCGGCAGTCGGATGACCAGTGCGGCGATCAGGGCGATCGCGGGCAGCACTGTCGCAGCGATGAACATGGCCCAGAAGCCGTAGTTCTGCGTCAGCTGAATGGTCATCAGCGGCCCGACCGCCGGGGGGAGCGCATTGGCGACCATATAGTAGCCGGCCCCCTCGCCGCGGCGCTCGCGCGGGATCAGATCGAAGACCGCGGCATTCAGCGCGGTCTGCCCGAAGCCGAAGGA
>DXGD01000187.1 GCA_019114115.1 Candidatus Nesterenkonia stercoripullorum | reverse complement strand
GCAGTGCTGTGGAGCAGGAGATCAGCGCCGTGCAGCAGCGAATCGGCGTCACGATCGAGTCAGTTCCCGGCGGCGAATCCCGGCCGTCTTCCGTACGAGCGGGCTTTGCCCGGCTGAGTCAGCGGGCCCAGGAGCTGGGCTGGGATCTTGGCCAGTCCAGCGTGCTGATCCAGGACGCGGCCCGGCCGCTGACCCCCGCCGAGGTGTATCAGCACGTCCTCGCCGAGATCGAAGGCGGCGCCGGGGCTGTCATCCCGGCCATTGCCGTGGCGGACACCATCAAGGACGTCGAGACCCATGCCGCAGATGAGGCCCGCAGCGGCAACGGTAACGGCACCGGCAATGCGAACGGCGACGCGACCACATACGTGCGCAGTACCTTGCCGCGGGCGCAGCTGCGCGCTGTGCAGACCCCTCAGGGTTTCTCCTGGACGGTGCTCGAGCGCGCGCTGCGCTACGCCGACACGATCGACGACGCCGCCGCAGCAGCCCTGACCGATGAGGCGATGCTCGCTGAATCGCTCGGCGTGGCAGTCCACGTCGTCCCCGGCCATGAGCGTGCACTGAAGATCACCACGCCCATCGACCTGCTCACCGCCGGAGCCTTGGCACGGGAATCGAGCCCTCCGGCGCATGCCGGCGCGGCAGCTGACCAGGCCGTCCCGGCTGACCACGGTGCCGTTGCTGAGGAGCTTCCGCGGACGGGGATCGGGCATGATATTCATGCCTTCGCCCCCACCTCGGAGTCGCGCCCGCTGTGGCTGGCCGGCCTGATGTGGCCTGGACAGCAGGGACTGGCAGGGCATTCCGACGGCGACGCCGTCGCCCATGCCGCCTGCGATGCGCTCTTCAGTGCGGCGGGGATCGGGGACCTTGGCGTGCATTTCGGAACTGACGAGCCGGAGTTCGCTGGCGCTTCGGGAGTGGCACTGCTGACTGAAGCTGCACGCCGGGTCCGTGAAGCGGGCTTCGTCATCGGATCGATCAGCGTGCAGTTCGTGGGGAACAGGCCGAAGTTCGGTCCGCGTCGGGATGAGGCGCAGAAAGTGCTCAGCGAGGCCGCCGGAGTCCCCGTCGCGCTGAGTGCGACCACATCGGACGGCCTCGGATTCACCGGCCGGGGCGAGGGGATCATGGCCACGGCGACGGCCACTGTGCGGCGCACTAGGGTGTGATCGTCCCGTGCGCGGGTGAGTGGGCGTGCAACCGGTAGGCTTGGAGCCGTGGCATTGAGACTCTACGACACCAGAACGGCTTCAGTCCGTGACTTCGAACCGCTCATCCCCGGGCGGGTCTCCCTGTACTACTGCGGCGCCACTGTGCAGGGCAGGCCCCATGTGGGCCACGTCCGTTCGGCTGTGGCCTTCGACATCCTGACCCGGTGGCTCCAGCATCGCGGGTTCGACGTGCTCTCAGTCCGCAATGTCACCGACATCGACGACAAGATCCTCGAGAAGTCGCTGCGCTCGTTCAACGCTGACTTCGACACCTCAGAGGACCCGGCGCAGGAGCCGTGGTTCGCCCTGGCCTACCGGTTCGAGCACGCCTTCCACGTCGCCTACGACGCCCTCGGGGTGCAGCGTCCCCGTTACGAGCCGCGCGCCACCGGGCATATCACCGAGATGCACGCCCTCATCGAGCGCCTGATCGCGGCTGGTCACGCGTATCCGGCCCTGGACGATTCGGGCGATGTCTACTTCGATGTGCTCTCCTGGCCCCATTATGGCGAGCTGACCCGCCAGCAGGTCGATGAGCTCCACGCCGCACCCGACGCCGACCCGCGGGGCAAGCGCGACCCGCGCGACTTCGCGCTGTGGAAGGGGCACAAGCCGGGAGAGCCAGAGACCGCATCCTGGGACTCGCCCTGGGGTCGAGGTCGCCCAGGGTGGCACCTGGAATGCTCCGCGATGGCGACGAAGTACCTGGGCGCGCAGTTCGACATTCACGGCGGTGGGCTGGACCTGAGGTTCCCGCACCACGAGAACGAGCTCGCCCAGTCGGCAGCTGCTGGTGACGGATTCGCGCAGTTCTGGCTGCACAACGGCATGGTGACCTTCGAGGGCGAGAAGATGTCGAAGTCCCTGGGCAATACGGTCTCCCCCGATCGGATGCTGGAGATCGCGAGGCCGGTGGCCGTACGGTACTTCCTCGGTCAGGCCCACTACAGGTCGCCGCTGGACTATAAGCCGACGTCGTTGGCGGAGGCTGAAGCCGCAGTGGAGCGGATTGAGACCTTCCTGGAGCGGGCGGGACATTCGGCAACGGCCGAGGACGAGTCGGAGGCGGCCGTTCCGGCAGCATTCGTTGCGGCAATGGACGATGACCTCAACGTGCCCGCCGCCCTGGCAGCGCTTCACGAGACGGTACGCAGCGGAAACACGGACTTGGACGCCGGACGCCGCGAGGCCGCGGCCGCTCGAGCCGGTGAAGTGCGCACCATGATGGGGGTGCTCGGACTCAGCAGCGTGCCGGATGGCGGAGGCGGGACCGGGTCGCCGGCCGCCGTCGCCCTGGGCCGGCTCGTCGACGGGCTGCTCGTCCATCGCGCCGAGGCCAAGGCGCAGAAGGACTACACCGCTGCCGACCGGATCCGTGATCAGCTGACGGAGGTCGGAGTGCAGATCGAAGATTCCCCAGATGGGGCTCGCTGGACATTGAGGAAGGGCTGATAGGCAATGGCGAAGGATTCCAGACCCCGCTCGGCGGCCGTGCGCAAGGAGAAGAAGGGTGCCACTGTCGGCACTGGCGGCCATGGGAGGCGGAAGCTGCAGGGCAAGGGCCCGACGCCGAAGGCCGAAGACCGGGTGTACCACAAGGCCCACCGGGAGAAGGTGCTGGCTGAGCGCTCGGCGGAGAAGAAGCGTTCGCAGAAGCCCCGGGGCCGCGGCTCTCAGTACGGTGCGGAGGACGTCGTCGCCGGTCGCAATGCTGTGCTGGAGGCGATCGGCGAAAGCGTCCCGGCCAAAGAGCTGCTGGTCGCCACGGATGTGGAGAGCGACGGGCGCGTTCGTGAAGCCCTTCAGCTGGCTGGCTCCCAGGCAGTGCCGGTCCGCGAGACCACCCGGCGTCACCTGGACAATGCCACAGCAGGCGCAGTTCATCAGGGCATCGCCTTGCGCCTGGAGCCCTACGACTACGCTGATCCCATCGCTCTTGCCGAGGATGAACTCGAGCGTTCCCGTAAGGGCCATGTGCGGGATCAGCCCCTGCTGGTCGCCTGTGATTCGATCACGGATCCACGCAATCTGGGGGCCATTCTGCGCGCCTCGGCCGCTTTCGGCGCCCGATCAGTGATCGTCCCGGAACGGCGAAGTGCGGGAGTGACGGCGACGACGTGGAAGACCTCTGCGGGGGCCGCAGCACGCGTCCCGGTTGCCCGGGCCAAGAACCTCACGCAGATGCTCAAAGAGCTCAAGGAGCTCGGCTACTTCGTCGTGGGGCTCGACGGCGACGGCGATGTGAGCCTGCCGGCGTTCACTCTTGCTCCGGAGCCCCTGGTGCTCGTGGTGGGTTCAGAAGGCAAAGGCCTGACCCGCCTGGTGCGCGAGACGTGTGACCAGATCCTGTCCATCCCGATCGGGGCTGAGACGGAATCGTTGAATGCGTCGATGGCTGTGGGGATCAGTCTCTACGAGGTGTCCGCCGTCAGGCAGGGAGCGAGGTAGTCGATGAGTCGCATCCGCGCCGAGCAGCAGGACGGGTTCTATGATGTGCTCCGCAACTGGCTGCACAACCAGCCCTGGTTCCCCCGGGTCCAGGGGCGATGGAAGCTTCACCGTGCGGGCGGTATGCGCCTGCCCACGCCCGAAGGGGATCGTGACGCGCAGCTGACGCTTGAGCTGCATCTTTTCGACGTCGAGCACCAGGATGGACGGGAGCGGATCTCCGTGCCCGTCGCCCTTCGCAGCAGGCCCTCTGCCCATGTGGGCAAGAACGTACTGATCGGCAAGCTGGGCGGTGACCGCGATCAGGAGATCTGGATCTACGACGGCACGCGGGACCGCGCGTTCCTCGCCGCATGGCTCGAACTGGCACGCCGAGAGCAGGGCACGCGCAACGGCCGGATCCATGGCAGGGCCTGGGCAGGGTTTGCTGAGCGGGAGCCGTTCACTACGTGGTTGACGCGCTCCGCGGTGGACGACGGAGACCAGTTCAGCAGTCGCGCACTTGTCGCACCTCCCGGCGTCGATGCGCAGGCGCACGCTAGCCAGAAGGTTCTGGTGGACTTCAGCCGGATCCTCACTCACGAGCGTCCCGAGGCAGTGGAGACGGCACTGACTCTGAGCAGTTCGGGCGGATCGAGCATCAGCCCTGTCCTGGGGGCCGTGACCGTGGCAGATCCGATTCGCGGAGTCAGCGACCTCGCTCTGATCAGGGAGGGGAGTGTAGAAGCGCACTCAGCTCTGAAGCTGCTGCGATCTCAGCTGAGAATCGCTCCGGATCAGAGGCGAGGGGAGGTGAGGAGCCCGGCGCCTCAGGAGACCAGCTCCGCTGAGACCAGCGACGAGGACGCAACTGCCGGCGTGGCTGAAGAACACCTCGTTGACGAGAAAGCGGTCGAGACGCTCCACCAGCTGGGTGAGTCCCTCGCACGCTTCCACTATGACCTGGCGACCTCCTTCGGCGCCCACCCGCAGACCAACGATCAGATCCGGGAGGCGGCTGCAGCGCTCAGCACTGACCTGCAGAAGACCTGGGACGCCGCTCGCCCAGCCTTCACTGACGAGGACGCGACCCGTCTCGACGGCGTCATCTCCGAAATGGCCCAGCACATCGACGACGTCGACCGGGCACTGGTGCTCCAGCGCATCCACGGTTCACTGACTCTGGAGCATTTCCACGAGCAGGGTGCCCCGGGGCAGTGGATCATCGATGAACGAGACGGCGTGGTCGATCACGCGCCGGCACTGTGGGACGTGGTCTCCGTGATGCTCTCGCTGGCCCACGTCGTCTCCACAGTGGACGGCTCCGATGCTGGCGCCCGATTCACGACTTTGTGTTCGTCATTCCTTGAGGGGTATCGCCATGCCGGCTTGGCCGAGGACGTTCCCCAGGGAGTGATGTTCAGGGCAGTGCTGCTGAAGCGGGCGCTGGAGACATACCCCGGGTACGGCAGAGAGTGGATCTTCCGCTTCACGGAAACAGATTGAGGCTCATACCGGGCGTGAAGCCTCGATCCCTGCGATGGCGGGGAAGTAGCGAGCTGGGAAACCTCGAGTTTACATCTCGAGAACAACGGTGCTAGAGTTCTAATCCGCACCGAGTTGCGAGGCCGAGAGGCCCGGGCCGGTAAGCGTTGAAAAACAAACACTGATCAAGATCGCTGTGGAGCTTTCAGCAGATAGGCCAGAGAGTCCGAGTTGACTCAGCTGACCAAACTGCTCTAGGCTAGAAAAGTTGCTCCGACGAGCACGGCGAAAACGCCGAGTTGACAAGCGGACCAACACATAGTAATCTTGAAAAGTTGCCTCGGAGCGATTCATTGCCTGGTGTGGTGGTGATGGTGTCGGGTGTGGTTGTTGTTTGAGAACTCAATAGTGTGCCAAGTATGTTGATACCAAATTTTTTGTTGTTTGGTTTTTGTCTGTGTTGCGTGCACCCCCGTGTGCGTGATGCAGGTTTTTGCCAGATCTTGTTTTCT
>DXGD01000186.1 GCA_019114115.1 Candidatus Nesterenkonia stercoripullorum | reverse complement strand
GGAACGGCGTCAGCGCTCCTCAGGTCACCACTGACACTGACACCGGCACCGTTCAGTGAGAACTATGGAGGGTATGACCGCAGGTGATGCATGGAGCCTGAGCACCAGATTCAGCGCAGTCGCCTAAGCTGACCACGTATGCGTCCGTTCTCCTCCATCACCCGCACCTGGCGTGGGGCCTCTCTGCGCACGCAGCTGGTCCTGATCATCTCGGGTCTGCTGATCCTGACCCTGTTCGTCACGACGTTCGTCTCGGCCTCGCTGTTCCGGCAGGAGCTGATCCGGAACATGGACGAGGACCTCTACGCCAACCGCAACAACATCTCGATCTACCTCACCCGGGTGTACAACGAGGACTACGGCAACGAGCTGGCGATCCTGCGCTTCTATGGCGTCCTCCTCAGCAACGACGGAGAGCCGCAGGAGACCCGCGCTACGCACCGGACCTCGGAGATTCAGGACCTCCCGCAGATCCCCGAGCTAGACGCCGACGAGGTCAGCGAGCGCGCCGGCGAGTCCTTCGACGTGCCCGGGACGCTGGAGGGATCCCGCGGCTGGCGGGTCCAGGTCTACCGGCTGGAATCCGGGGAGGAGTCCCTGGCGATCGCCCTGCCGCTGGAAACGGTGGAGACCTCCGTGGAAAGGGCGACGTTCCTGGTGGCCACGATCGGTCTGCTCGCCACATTGGGCGCGTCAACGATCGCCTATGCCGTGGTCACCCGAGCCTTCCGGCCACTGTTCAAAGTGGAGAAGACCGCTGCCGCCATCGCCGGCGGCGACTTCTCCCAGCGTGTGCTCACCTCCGCGCCTGCTGACACTGAGATCGGACGCCTCTCACGCTCCCTGAACGTCATGCTGGAGCATATCGAAGCGGCCTTCCGCTCCAAATCGATGTCCGAGGAGAACATGCGCCGGTTCATCCAGGACGCCTCGCATGAGCTGCGCACGCCGCTGGTGACTATCCGCGGGTTCTCCGAGCTCTACCGCCAGGGCGGCATCAGCGAGGATCCAGGTGCGGTCGGCGCGGCGATGGACCGGATCGAGTCAGAGGCCAAGCGCATGGGGCAGCTCGTGGAAGACATGCTCACGCTGGCCCGGCTGGATGAGCAGCGACCACTGCAGATGGCGCCGGCGGATCTCAACCTCATCGCCCATGACGCCATCATCGACATGAGCGTCAACGCTCCTGGCCGCCAGACCCAGGTCATCGGTTTGGACGGCGGGCCGCCGTCGGCCGCACCGGTCGTGGGCGACGAGGGCAAACTCCGCCAGATCGTGACGAACCTGGTCACCAACGCCCTGCGGTACACGCCGGAGGGCACAGCGCTGGAGATCGCCGTCGGGACCGCGGAGTCTCCCACTCGCGGTATGGAGTCGATCCTCGAGGTGCGCGATCACGGCGAAGGCATCACCGAAGAGGACGCTGCGAAGATCTTCGAACGCTTCTACCGCGCAGATAACTCCCGCCACCGCGAAACCGGCGGCACCGGCCTGGGCCTGGCTATCTGCGCGGCTATCGCGGCCCAGCACGACGGCGCCGTCCGCCATCGCCCCACCGAGGGAGGCGGGGCCACGATGGCGCTGTACCTGCCCACAGTCGAGCCCGCCGACCAGAGCGACCACGAATCCGACGTCGACGACGACGACGAATTCGCCGACCACCAGGACCAGGACCCCACCTAACGCCGCGCCCTGCCTAGCGCCTGCCCCGCCGCGTGGCGCGCGGGCGCAGAGCATACAGCAAAGCCCCCGCAGGAGACCTGAACGGTCCCTGCGGGGGCTTTGCTCTCAGCTGTGTCCGGCTGATCATCTCCGAGGAACGGAGATCACATCATGCCGCCCATGCCGCCCATCGGGTCCATGCCCTCGGCGCCGCCGGCGCCGCCGGCGTTCTTCTCGGGCTTATCCGCCACGACAGCCTCTGTCGTGAGGAAGAGGGAGGCGATGGAGCCGGCGTTCTGCAGGGCAGAGCGAGTGACCTTCACAGGGTCGTTCACGCCTGCAGCCAGCAGGTCCTCGTACTCGCCGGTCGCGGCGTTGAGGCCGGTGCCGTCCGGCAGCGACTTCACCTTCTCGGCCACGACTCCGGCCTCGAAGCCAGCGTTGACAGCGATCTGCTTCAGCGGGGCTTCGACAGCGACCTTCACGATATTCGCGCCAGTCGCCTCGTCGCCCTGAAGGCTCAGCGCCGCGAACGCACGCGCTCCGGCCTGAAGCAGAGCGGAGCCACCGCCTGCGACGATGCCCTCTTCGACAGCCGCCTTAGCGTTGCGCACAGCATCTTCGATGCGGTGCTTGCGCTCCTTGAGCTCCACCTCAGTAGCAGCACCGGCCTTGATGACGGCGACGCCGCCGGCCAGCTTGGCCAGGCGCTCCTGCAGCTTCTCACGGTCGTAGTCGGAGTCGCTGTTCTCGATCTCAGCCTTGATCTGGCTGACCCGGCCAGCGATCTCGTCGGCTTCGCCCGCGCCTTCGACGATCGTGGTCTCGTCCTTGGTGACGACAACCTTGCGAGCCGTGCCCAGCAGGTCCAGCGTGGTGTTCTCCAGCTTCAGGCCGACCTCTTCGGAGATGACCTGGCCACCGGTCAGGATGGCGATATCGGCCAGCATGGCCTTGCGCCGGTCGCCGAAGCCCGGGGCCTTCACGGCGACGGACTTGAAGGTGCCCTTGAGCTTGTTGACCACGAGTGCGGCCAGCGCCTCACCCTCGACATCCTCGGAGATGACCAGCAGCGGCTTGCCCGACTGCATGACCTGCTCCAGCACGCTGATGAGGTCCTTGACCGAGGAGATCTTGGAGTTCACGATCAGGATGTAGGGGTCCTCGAGGACGGCCTCCTGACGGTCTGCGTCAGTCACGAAGTACCCTGAGAGATAGCCCTTGTCGAAGCGCATGCCCTCAGTGAGCTCGAGCTCGAGCCCGAAGGTGTTGGACTCCTCGACGGTGATGACGCCCTCTTTGCCGACCTTGTCGAGAGCCTGAGCAATCAGCTCACCGATCTGCTGGTCAGCTGCAGAGATCGACGCCGTGGCGGCGATCTGCTCAGTGGTCTCGATCTCCTTGGCCGACTTCAGCAGCTCAGCGGTGACCGCGTCCACTGCCTTGTCGATACCGCGCTTGAGACCCATCGGGTCAGCGCCTGCGGCCACATTGCGCAGGCCCTCTTTGACCAGGGCCTGAGCCAGCACAGTTGCTGTGGTGGTGCCGTCGCCTGCGACGTCGTCGGTCTTCTTGGCGACCTCTTTGACGAGCTCAGCGCCGATCTTCTCGTAGGGGTCCTCCAGCTCGATCTCCTTGGCGATGGAGACGCCATCGTTGGTGATCGTAGGGGCGCCCCAGGACTTCTCGAGCACAACGTTGCGGCCGCGGGGGCCCAAGGTGACCTTGACGGCATCGGCGAGGGTGTTCAGACCCCGCTCGAGACCGCGACGGGCCTCTTCGTCGAATGCAATGGTCTTAGCCATATCGGCACGTGTCCTTCCTGGACTGTGGTTGATGACATTTCAGACGTATACGCGTCATATGGGTCGAACCTTACGAGGTGCCCGCGACGGACGGCCGACCGCGTTGACCTGCGGCTCTAAGAGCTCGCCGGCCCAGTACGAGGGTGCCGCGTCACCGGCACCCTGAATCGGCCTCACCTGATGGAGGTTCATCCCTCTCTCCGCGGGACCACCAGAACTGGCAGTCTCACTAAGAGAGTGCTAACTCAATATTTAGCACTCTGCCCGGGAGAGTGCAAACCTTTCACGCTCCCAGCGAAGCGGTGTTGCACTGGACCTCTCCCCCGGGTGCAGTGGGCGGCCGACTCCCAGCGCGCTGGGCAGTCCTCGCCGGCAGCAGATACCCTACAGAGGTGACGCAATCTTCTGAATCCCGCCAGCCCGCACCGTTGGAGCTCCGCACCATCAGCTCTGCCGAGCACACAGCGCACTTGGCTGCGCAGCCGCTCTCCTCTTTCCTGCAGAACCCGCGCTGGCCCGCGGTCAAGACGGAATGGGATGCAGAGCACCTTGGCGTCTTCGCCGGTGACGAGCTCATCGCCGCGGCCCTGGTCCTGCACCGCCAGTTGCCGATTCCCGGATTCGTCCCCGGCCTGGGCAAGAAACGGCTGTCCTACATCGCCGAAGGGCCGGTCTTCGATGCGACGCAGCATTCGCTCGCGCCCATCCTGGAGAAGGTCAGCACGTACCTGACCAGGCAGGGCGCGTTCCTGATCCGGATGGGCGTCCCCGGTATCCTGCGCCGCTGGGAGGCGAAGGAGGTCCGCCGTGCACTAGCCGCAGGCGAGCACCGCACGCTCGATGAGCTGGAGCCCCTTGACGGCGGCGCCTCACCCTGGGCCCAGCGCGTCACCGACGATCTGCGTGCCCAAGGCTGGCAGCCCCCTGTCACCAGCACTGACTTCGAGGCGGGGCAGCCTCATTTCCAGGCCCGCATCCCCCTGGTCGATGAATCCGGGGAGGCCCTCGACGTCGACGGCGTCCTCTCCCGTATGGACCAGACTTCGCGGCGCCAGACACGGAAGTCCACTCGGTCGGAGCTCGAGATCAGCGTAGGGACTGCCGAGGATCTGCCTGCCTGGCAGGCCCTGTATGAGGAGACCGCCGAGCGCGATGGGTTCACCGGCCGCCCGCTGGAGTACTTCCAGCGCATGCACCGGGAGCTCAATGCCAGCGAGCTCAGCGAGTGCACGCTGTACCTGGCCCATTTCGAGGGCCAGCTGCTCGCGGCGGCGATCTACGTGCGCCAGGGAGAGTTCGGCTGGTATGTCTACGGCGCATCCTCCGGCGAGGAGCGCAAGCGCTATGCCCCGCGTGCCCTGCAGCTGCGACAGATCGAGGACGCCCTGGCAGCAGGCTGCCGCTGGTACGACTTGGGCGGGCTGAGCCCGTCGCTCGAGCCGGACCACGAGCTGGCGGGCCTGACCCGGTTCAAGACCACGATGGGGGCCGACGTCGTGCAGACCTTCGGGGAATGGGACCTCACGGTGAACCCGCTGCTGGCCAAAGCGTTCTCGCTGTACATGGCCCGGCGCTGAGCTGAGGGAGTTCAGCTCAGCCCACCCCTGCCGGCCCGCGGATCGGCCGGACCAGACCTCAGCCCCGCATGACCAGCCGGGACCTCACTCGGAGCCGTCCGGGCCCACCACGTAGGTGACGTAGGTGACCTGCGGGTGCTCCTCAACGGCTCCGACGTCCAGGTTCTCCGCGAGTTCCTGGGCGATCGCCTGCTCCGCGTCGCTCGCCCCTGCCGGATACAGCACGATGGGCGTGGAGGCGAGGTCTCCGAAGCCCCACGGGCCCTCCCAGACGACGTTGTAGTCGAGCCCCTGAAGCTCGCCTCCCATGTCCGTGGCACTGCCCTCGGGGCCCTGATAGTTGGCCACCTGGACCGGCGTCGTGGTGTCCGATGCTGGGGATGGCTCCTCCGAGTCTTCCTCGTCGCCCTCGGAGCCGTTGGATTCAGGATCCTCAGGATCCTCTTCCGAGGAGCCGTTCTCACCGGAGGCCTCGGACTCGGCGTCCTCGCCCGAGCCCGCAGAGCCGTTATCCTCACCCTCCTGGGCGGACCCCTCCCCAGAGGCGGGAGCAGTGTCCTCATCCATCAGGCGCGGGTACACGAAATACCCGAAAGCACCCACCAGCAGAGCGAAGACCGCCAACAGGCCGATCCACTTCAGGCCGCCACGACGGCGTGCACCAGCACCGCGTGCCGACATCGCCCGATGCTTTCCGGCTTCGCCGGGCGCGTACGCCTCGACGTCGTCGAAGGAATCCTTCGGATACTGGCTCATATGTCTCTAATCCTCAGTCGGGCGATAGTGCAGTGGCTCGGAGCGTACCCCGGGCTGGCTCGACAATGGTACCGGGCACCTCGACACCTCATCGCCTGGCCGAGCGCTCTCGATGCCGCGCGTCGCGCTGCCGCCGGAGCCGTTTCACCAGGATGGGGTCGTACGCGAGCGCGTCCTCCGTATCGATCAGCCGATTCAGCGTCCGGTAGTAGCTCACCGCCGACATGCTCAGCTGCTCACTGATCGCCTGGTCCTTTGCTCCCGCGTACTTCCACCACTGGCGTTCGAGCCCGAGAATCTGCGCTTCTTCCTCTGTCAACATTTCCGCTTCAGTGTATGAGTCCACGCGCCGGATTTCGCGGATATCGGCGGGGTGTCCCCCTCTATGACGCCGCTGCGTGCGTCTAGAGTGGAGGTGATGGCTGAGTCAGCAGAATTGATCAAACCGCTGGAACCCGGATGGCAGGAAGCACTCTCCGGGCAGGAGCCGGTCTTCGCCCAGCTCCGCACGGAGCTGCTCACCAGGCGCAACAACGGTGAGCACATCCTCCCCGCCCCCGACGCCGTGCTGCGCGCCTTCCGGCAGCCCTTCGCCGACGTCCGCGTGCTGATCCTGGGCCAGGACCCCTACCCGACGCCGAGCCACCCGATCGGGCTCTCCTTCGCCGTCGCGCCGGATGTTCGGCCGATTCCGCGGAGCCTGGCCAATATCTACCGTGAGCTGCAGGACGATCTCGGTATCTCACCGCCCCAGCACGGCGATCTCACCGCCTGGACACGGCAGGGGGTGCTGCTGCTCAACCGGGTGCTCACCGTGCGCGCGGGGGACTCCGGATCCCACCGCGGGCTGGGCTGGGAGCAGATCACCGAAGCCGCACTGCGCGCACTGGTGGCGCGTGGCACGCCGCTGGTGTCGATCCTGTGGGGCGCGGATGCCCGCAAGCTGCAGCCGATCCTCGATCAGGGCGAGCACACTGCGGTGCTCACCAGTCCCCACCCCTCACCGCTGTCCGCCCATCGCGGCTTCTTCGGGTCAGCACCGTTCAGCGCCGCCAATGAGGCCCTGCAGCGGCTGGGGTCGACCCCGATCTCCTGGGAGCTCGACGGCTGAAGCACGGCTGAGTCACGCCTGTGCCGGCGCGAGGAGGCTCACCTGGTACGGGGGCGAGCCCGCTCATTCGACTGCAGACTGGAGGTCAGCGGTCGCATGCACACATCCCCCAGGACGATGCCGGCGGCGATGGCCAGGATGATGATCAGCGCGTTGAACAGCTCTGCGATACCGCCTATCAGCTCCGTCGAGGATCCCATGGCGATCTGGTACATGCCCCGGAAGATCATCAGACCAGGCAGCATGAACATCATCGCAGGCACCGCGACGACGAGCTGAGGAGCTCCCATGCGCAATGCGACGACGCGTCCGAGCGCTCCCACCACGGTCGCACCGAGGATCGGGATGATGCGCTCCCCCAGTCCGAGCAGCTCACCGGCGTAGTAGACCGAGAAGCCCAGCGCCGAAATCGCACCGGTCGGAAGCAGCATGCGCACACTGGTCTGCTCCACGATGGCCGCGGCCATCGCCGCCAGGAAGACCAGCGCGATGAGCACTGTCGGATGATAGAGGCGCGTCAGGCCCTGTGCCACTTCGATCGGCGGCGCTCCGAGCATATCCGCTGTCACCACGGCCGCCATGATTCCCGAGGTCATCCCGGCGAAGGCGATCATCGCCGAGACCAGACGACCAGCGGAGGTGATCGGGAACCCGTTGATCGCGTCCTGGATCGCCGAGACGATCCGAGCAGAGGGCAGGATGATCATGAGACCGCCTGCCACCACGATGGAGGGCGCGATCGGCATCTCCAGCGCGAACGCGGCCATGGCGATGAACGTCGCCACGAAGCCACCGGCGGCCAGTCCGAAGTACTCCGGCACCCGCCACACCGCCAGCTGCCGCATCGTCAGCAGCACCAGGATCGTCGAGCCGAACCCCAAGAGGGCATCCCAGATGGGCGCGCCCAGGAAGGCCGCGAAGAGGCTGGCGAATGCCGCGCCGGCTATCGTGACGAGCCACCGCGGGTACGGC
>DXGD01000185.1 GCA_019114115.1 Candidatus Nesterenkonia stercoripullorum | reverse complement strand
AGATTTGGTGGCGGCCACGCTGATGTTGTCAGTATGGTCGCCGAAGACGGACTTGAGGGCGGCGTATTCGGGTTTGTCACCCACCGGGGTCGACGTCGCGTGCGCATTGACATGGGTGACGTCCTCCGGTGCGGCCCCCGCTGATTCCAGCGCCTTGCGCAGCGCCCTGGACGCCCCGCTGGCCTCCGGGTCCGGCGCCGTGATGTGGTGCGCATCCGAGGTGACGGCTGATCCCGCCAGCTCGGCGTAGATCCGCGCGCCACGTGCTTTGGCGTGCTCCTCGGTTTCGACGACGAGAGCCCCCGCACCTTCACCCATCACAAATCCATCGCGGTCCACGTCGTAGGGCCGCGAGGCAGCCCCGGGATCATCATTGCGCCGGGACAGGGCTTGCATCGAGGCGAAGGCCGCCATGGGCAGGGGATGGATCGCGCCTTCAGTGCCTCCGGCCAGCACCACATCGGCCTCACCGGAGCGCAGCAGCTCGATCGCGATGTCGAGAGCTTCTGTGCCGGAAGCACAGGCCGAGACCGCTGTCCGGGCTCCCGCGCGGGCACCCAGGTCAAGGCTGATGGCACCAGCCGCGCCATTGGGCATGAGCATTGGCACAGTCATCGGCATGACGCGTCGCGGGCCACGCTCCCGGAGGGTGTCCCAGCTGTCCAGCAGGGTCCACACCCCGCCGATGCCGGTTGCGAAGGAGACAGCGAGGCGCTCAGGGTCGACGTCGCCGTCGGCAAAGCCGGCGTCGCTGAAGGCCTGCCTGGAGGCAACCATGCCGAGCTGGGTCGAACGATCCATGCGGCGTGTTTCGGGCTTGCTCAGAACCTCTGAGGGTTCCACTGCTATTTGCGCAGCGAAGGTGACGGGCAGCTCGTACTTCTCCACCCAGTCGTATTCTAGAGTCGATGCGCCGGGGGTGCCCTTCAGCGCGTTCTGCCACAGAGTCGGAACATCCCCGCCAATGGGGGTGGTGGCCCCGAGGCCAGTGATGACGAGACGGCGAGTCATGGGTCTACCTCTGGTGTCGTATCAGTATCGGAGGACTCGTGTGTCCTGACGGCCGGCGCGAACCGTTCCGCCAGGACACACAAGCGTATCGCTGAGAGTTTCAGCCCTGGGCGTTAGCGATGAAGTCAACGGCGTCGCCCACGGTCGCGAGGTTCTTGACCTCTTCGTCCGGGATCTTCACGTCGAACTTCTCTTCTGCATTGACCACGATGGTCATCATCGAGATCGAGTCGATGTCCAGGTCCTCGGTGAAGGACTTCTCGGTCTGGACGTCCTCGACCTCAAGGCCGGTCTCCTCGTTGACGATCTCAGCAAGTCCAGCGAGGATCTCGTTCTTGTCAGCCACTGTGCGGGCTCCTTTCTGGTGATGTGTTGTTACTTGGTTGTTGGTCAGTCTGTGAGTGCCCCAGCGCAGCTGCGCGCAGGCACCCGGATCAAGGGGTGCACGTGTACGGCCCGCATCAGGGCAGCCGTACGACCTGCGCCCCATAGACCAGGCCCGCCCCGAAGCCGATCTGCAGCACCAGGCCGCCGGACAGCTCGGGATTCTCCTGCACCATCCGGTGCATGGCCAGCGGGATCGACGCCGCAGAGGTGTTGCCGGCGTCGACGATGTCCCGGCCGACGACGACGGAGTCCGGAAGCTTCAGCTGCTTCACCAATTCATCGATGATCCGGATATTCGCCTGATGCGGCACGAACCCGGCAAGATCAGCGGCTGAGATGCCGGCTCCATCGAGAGCTCGCTGAGCGACTTTGGCCATCTCCCACACGGCCCAGCGGAAGACGGTCTGACCATCCTGGCGCAGTGTGGGCCAGTACGTGGTCTCGTCATCGAGCAGGGCCGAGGCATCGCCTGATTCCCTGGCTTCCCCCAGGGCGTCCCGGAAGGACAGCATCGAGGCGTTCATCGTGATCGCGCTGCCCTTCTCGCCATTCGACCCGAGGACAGACGGCGAGATGCCAGGAGTCTCCGAGGGCCCGATGACGGCAGCTCCTGCGCCGTCGCCGAGCAGGAACGAAATCGTGCGCTCATGATTGTCGATGAAGTCGGAGAGCTTCTCCACTCCCACCACCAGCACGTACTCCGCCAGGCCCGAACGGACGAACGCATCGGCCTGGGCGATCCCGTAGCAGTACCCAGCGCACGCTGCCGAGATGTCATAGGCGGCGGCAGGGGTCGCCCCGAGCCGGTGTGCGAGCTCCGTGGCCGCCGAGGGGGTGGCATAGGGGTGGGTCACCGTGGAGACGATGACAGATCCTAGCTGCGATGCTTCGACACCGGCCTGCGCCAGCGCCTCTGCGGCGGCATCCTGGGCCATGTCGATGATCGACACGTCCTCGGCCGCACGGTGGCGTGTCTTGATGCCGGTGCGCTGCTGGATCCATTCATCTGACGAATCGATCCACTGGCAGATCTGCTCATTATCGACGATCACGCTGGGTCGATGGACGCCGAGACCCAGCAGCTGGGTTCCGCTGGTGTAGGTCGGCTGAGCGAGTGAGGGTGTCACAGTGAGCTGTCCTTCGAGTCTTCGGAGCCGGCGTATGGCCGGCATGTTGAGCGGTTCGTGCACAGCGGCCCGGATGTCTCCGCTGCAGGGGAGCCAGTTCCCTCAGCCACGGTGTTCCTCGATGAATTCCCGGGCGGCGTCCAGATCCTCAGGTGACTTCACCGCATGGGTCTTGACGCCTTTGAGCCCGCGCTTGGCCAAGCCGGTCAGCGTGCCCCCCGGGAGCAGCTCCAGCATGCCTGTCACGCCCTGCTCCGCCATGGAATTCATGCAGAGGTCCCACCGCACCGGGCGGGTCACCTGATCGACGATGCGCTGGAGAACGTCATCGCCCTGCGAGACCAGTTCGCCATCCCGGTTCGACAGCAGCGGCGTGCGAGGGGAGCCGACCTCGAATTCCTGGGATGCCTTCGCCACCTGCCGCTGGGCAGAGGCCATGTAGTTCGTGTGGAACGCTCCGGCGACCTGCAACGGAATGACGCGTGCGCGAGCCGGTGCGTTCTCCGCCAAGCCTGAGATGGCGTCGGCTGACCCGGCGGCCACGATCTGACCTGGAGCATTCACGTTGGCTGCGGTGAGGCCGGCGTCTGCGATAGCTGCGCGGACCTCGTCCTCGACGCCGCCGACGACTGCCGCCATCGAGGTGGGGGTCGCAGCCGCGGCCTCGGCCATCGCCTTGCCGCGCACTCGGATCAGCTGCAGAGCCTGCTGCTCAGTGAGCACACCGGCGATGGCCGCAGCAGGGATCTCACCGACCGAATGACCGGCGACGAGGGGTGCCGACGCGCTGTGATCCTCATCGAGCAGATTCAGCTGGTGCGCGCTGACCAGGGCGGCAGCGGTGAGAAGAGGCTGGGCGAGGGCCGTGTCCCGGATGGTCTCCTCGTCGGATTCGACGCCATGGCGAATCAGGTCCACTCCGGCGGACTCCGAGTACTGCAGCAACTGCTCCCGCGCACCGGGCTGTTCGAGCCACGAGGCGAGGAAGCCGGGGGTCTGGGCGCCCTGTCCGGGGCATACGATCGCTAGCACACTTCCAACTTTCCATATCGTCCGGGCGCGGCACTGCTCATGAGAAGACCAACCTGGCCTGTCTTAGTTGTAGCTTCCCTACAACGGTGGGCTGGGAATGATTCTACAGGCGACCGACGGCCAGAGCGGTCTGCAACACATACGATTCGCGAGGAACCATAGGATCCCAGCTGGTGACCTCCGTGACTTTCCGCAGGCGGTATCGGACCGTGTTGGTATGCACATACAGCTCTCGAGCCGTGGCCTCGAGGGAACGTCCCGACTCGACGTAGGTGGTGACGGTCTCCAGCAGCGCATTGCCCGCGGCGGCCAGCACATCATAGATCTCGGCACCGAGAATCTTCTTGGCGGATTCGTCACCGGCCAGTGCGCGTTCGGGCAGCAGGTCCGCAGCCGCGATGAGGCGCGGAGCCTGAGTCCACGCAGCCGCGGCGGTGAACCCCGAATAGGCTGCCTGGGCGCAGGGGTGCGCCTGGGAGAGCGCGCCGGCGACCCGGCTGAAGACCACGTTTCCCGGGCCGAAGTAGGAGAGGATGCGCTCTAGGCCGCCGTCGAGGTCTGTGACGCCGCCCAGGAGCAGGATGAGCCTGTTGCCCTGGACGCCGACGACGGCGTCGGCCGCGAAGCGCACGCATTGGAGCCGCAGGTCCCGCATGAAAGCAGCATCGGCCGGCTCCGGGGCGGCCCCGACGACGATGGCGGTGCTCTGCCCGCTCCTCCAGCCCGCAGCAGCCGCGCGGGACGCGATCTGCTCAGCGGGTTCGCCGCGCAGGACGGCGTCGACCAGCAGCGCCTCGAGCCGGGAGTCCCATGCCCCCCGAGACTCAGCGGCGCGGGCATAGACATCGGCGATGGCGAAGGCGACTTCCCGCGAGTACCGCAGGACCGCCTCGAGCATCGGACGCTGATCTGCCGGCGGCATGATCCCTGGCAGCCGGTCTTCTACAGCCGCGACGATGCTGCGGATCAGCTGCAGCGCCCGCTGCAGCGAGATGGTCCGGAGCAGATCCGTCGGTGCTGCGCCCAGCAGTTCATTGACCAACGGCAATGAGCGCGCCGAGGGGTGATCCAGCCAGTTCACCAGCCCGTGGATCCCGCGTTGCGAGATCAGCCGCAATGAGGCGCGCTCATCGGTGGAGAGCTGGCGGTACCAGCTCAGGGTCTCCTCCAGATGGGCGTTGACCGCCGTGGTGAGCGTGCTGGTGTTCGCGCGCAGGACCTCGAGCGCGCTCTCTGTCACACCATCCGCGGGGGGAGTCGAGGTCTGGGCCGTCGTCATGGACTACGAGCCTAGATGACTCGACTCTCCCCGGGCTAGTTGTACAGACCCTACAATCCGAGGATCACTCCTCGTCCGGTGTTCCGGAGGTCCCGGCGTTGGCGTTGCCGAGGTCGTACTTCTGGTAGGCCTTCGCTGGTGCATCCTCGGCGACGGCCCCCTCGTCAGCGAGCATCTGCAGAGCCCGCACGACCATCGAGTGGGCATCGATCCGGAAGTGCCGGCGTGCCGCGGCCCTGGTGTCGGAGAACCCGAAGGAATCCGCGCCGAGGGTGGCGAAGCTGTTGGGCACGAACTGGCGGATCTGATCCGGGACTGCCGTGGCGTAGTCCGTGGTGGCGACGATCGGCCCTTCAGCTCCGGAGAGCTGCTGGGTCACGAAGGGAACCTCCGGTTCCCGCTCTGCATGCATCAGAGCGGCCTCCTCCACCTCTATGGCCTGACGCCGAAGCTCATTCCACGACGTCACCGACCAGACATCGGCGGAGACGCCCCAGTCATCGGCCAGCAGCTGCTGCGCTTCCAGAG
>DXGD01000184.1 GCA_019114115.1 Candidatus Nesterenkonia stercoripullorum | reverse complement strand
CGCACAGCAGAGCCGGACCGGTGAGGGCGATCGCATGAGCGGCTGTCGTCAGGGGCACTGGCGCTCCGAGTTCCACTGCATGACGCAGCGGCGGTCCCATCCGGTAGCGACCGATGTCGCCGGTGGTGAATTCGGCGATCGAGACACCCAGGAGAGCTGAGCCGAAGCAGATGATCATCCGCACCCGGTCGTCGACTGTGGGGTGTCCGGTCAGCAGATCGTCGAGCATGGGTGCGCCCATAAGGGCGAGGACCACCAAGGCCGTCACGACGGCAAGAAGTGTCCCGAGGCAGCGGAATTCGGCCTTGTGACGCCAGCTGCCCTGGCGCTGCGCCCACAGCAGCATCGGCCATTGAACGATCAAGGGTGTGGTCGATCGCAGCGGTAGTGCGTATGTGGCCGCGGAATGAATCACGAAAAGACGTCGCCGCAGCTGCCCGTACTGCACAACGCACAGGCAGCTCAGGGCGATGATCACCGGTACGACAACGATCATGAAGATCGCCGCTGAATCCTGCCCGGGCACCGTGCTGCTGGGCGTCTCCATCGTCTCCTCGGTGTCGCCCGTCGGGAGGCCCAGACTCGAGATGACCTGGCCACCTGTGGCTCCGAGCAGCGCACCGACGACGACGAAGAGACTCAGCGCGAATCCCCGATGCGCAGGACGCCGATGCTGAGCTCCGGCGCGGAAGAGGGAGTAGCTCAGCGCGCCGAGGACGCAGGCAACAGGAACTCCTCCCAGGAGAACGACGCCGATCGTGAGCCAGGTGCCGGGTCCCTCGGACGAGAGGAGACCAATGATGATGCCCAGAGCCAGGAGAAGCCACAGGGCCAGTGCGGCCGCCAGTCGCGGAACGACATAGACCAGATGCACCAGGTGCACGGGGATGTCCAGCGAGCGGAAGTAGTGGCGATTGGGGTGATGGGACACCGCGTCCCGGTACTTGCCGACCGTCTCGGCGAGCAGGACCCCGGAGAGCGAGATCCCCGCGAGCAGAGCGACCAGTGGGATGATCAGCGCTGAGACGGGCACGTCCGAGGCCACCACGGCGAAGAGTCGGGCAGCGGCGAATCCGATCGCAGGGATGGCCACACCGAGACCGGCCAGCACGACGACGATGAGTCGCCTGAGATTGAGCATGCGATAGCGCAGCCCGAGTGCGTTCGCGAGTTCTGCGATCCTGAGATCGATCAGCAGCCCGAGCCGAGCGCGGCCCAACCCCGCCCGGGGACCTTCCGTGCCCTGGCGCGTGGCATTCGATCGAGGTGTGGTCGATGTGGGCATCAGGAATCGAAGCGGCTCGGTGTGGACGGGGTGCGATGCGGACGGTGTTCCAATGCGGTGAAGACGACGACGATGAGCCCCACGAACGACACCGCGCCTCCCACCATCGACAGCGCGCGCACTGGGAAGACATCGAGCTCGGGAGCCAGGAACGCGGCGAAGCAGAACAGGGGAAGGGCGAAGAAGATCCCGGCACGCAAGCGGTGCGGCGTTGCGTTGGCTCCGATGAGCCCGATCAGTGGCATCAGAACCCCGCCGAAGGCCAGCGCTGCCGGGAATACGATGTCGAGCGGCTCCGGTAACGGATCTATCTCAGCCACTCCGGAGAACAAGGACGCCAGCGTCGCTGAAGCGCTGACGGCGATGATCGCCAGAGCAATGCGGACGTGAGTGACAGTGATCTTCACGGAACGAGTCGCCTCCATTCTCGACAGGACAGGTCCAGAGCCGTCATCGATAGATATCTGGTGGAAGGGATCCTAGAAGACGGATACGAGAAGTCCAAGTGTTATGGCGGTCGCAGCCACCACCACGGCACGGCGGGCACCACAGGCGATCAGCGCTCTCCGCGCTGCGAACAGTACAGCCGTGCAGATCAGAGCGACTGCGGCGAGTCGGACCGGGGTGTTGGGAAGCTCCCCGGCGATTAGCGCCCACACTTGAATCGGCAGGATCGAACACAACACGATGGTGGTGAACAGCCCGATGCGCACGAAGGCATAGTGTCCGCCGATGGAGTAGCTCGCCGGATGGACGTGGCGTTCCAATGCAGTGGCAAGGCTCAGATACAGCGCCATGATGATGGAGAACGCCACAATGCCCACCATCAGGGCCAGCGATACTGCGACGCCGGCAAGCTCCCTCCCAAGCTCGGCCACTTGCTCTTGAGGCAGCCCATCCTCAACCATGCCCTGGGTCTGCGGGAGTCTCGCGAGCATGACGCCCACGAGCAGGAGATAAACGATCCATTTCACCGTCGAGCTAGTCGCTCGTTGTGGAGCTGACTGGTCAGCCTGAAGCGCCGCCGAGTCCGAACGCGTCGTCGGCCGCGACTCGCTGTGGTTGTGGTCTGCGGCGAGGCCGCGATATGGGATGGTCATGGGGCACCTCTTTGAGGACATGTGGGGAGACGAACACCTCTGGAGTGCGTCGGGCGTGGTCAGGAGTCGATCACCAGGATCTCGATGCCTGCCCCCAGAATGATGAGGCCAACGCTGAGGCTCAGCAGAAGTAGTGATCCCGGCGCGGCTTGGAGGTAACGCTTCCAGCGGGGGACCTCGGAGTCGAAGGGAAGGGACGCACTGACCAGCGGATATAGACCACCGGCCGCAGCGATGAGGCATCCCAGGAATTCTGGTCCGACGTACCACCCTGCGGATCCGGCCACTGCCCACCAGCCGACCGATTCTATGCCGATCCGCGCTGTCGCGCCGATGTAGAGGCCCAGCACGGGCAGTGTGATGATGGTGGTCAGCCCCAGGCTAATGGTGCCTGTGTAGAGCGAGAGCGCGACACCGGCGTTGCGAGCGAGGATGGAACTGAAGGTCCATGTGGTCTCGTCGATCGTCTCCGGGTCCGCTGCCAGATGGGACAGGCCGTCATGGCTGGCGTAGCCGGTGAGCAGCCCCACGAGGAAGAGGAGCACGGTGCCGGTCAGCGTGATGGCGATCGGCAGGTGGCGCCGGCGGCGTGTGCGTCCGTCGACCTGCGTGGGACTGCTCATGCCAGTCATGATGGTCAGTTTTCCGCTTGCTCAGGCGACTGCTACGCGCTTGCCCTTGCGAAGAATGTACCAGCGGATTGTGGCCACCAGGGCGCTGCCCACTCCGAATCCGAAAGCGGCGCCGACAAGGGCCAGTGCCACGCCACCGACTTGGACGGCGTTGACTATCTGTGTGGCGGCGGCACTGGAGATGCCGAGTGAGCCGGCAACCCACGCGATCGCGAAGCTCCCTAGGACCAGGCCAACGACTGAGACACTTACGGCTGTGGTGACGGTGAGCGAGTTCTTAGCGTTCTGTGCCATTACGGTTCCAATCTTTTCTCACGAGGGACCCGTCCCCGGCCGGGGATCCGGGTGTCGACATCGATCGACGAGTCTTACGCTATAGAGCGGCGCGGCGGTGCGGCAGACTCGAAAGTAGTGTTCATTTGTCGCCGAGGGACCTACGACGTTCGTCGGGTGCGGTCCCGACTTTGGACGCAGATGATCTGGAACTTCGCCCAAACAGCGGTCCATAGCCTTAGGATGCCTGCATGATCGCAGTGATGGTGGTGGATGAGAATCCGTTAATGCAGGAAGCACTCGAGTTATTCATTGCTTCGGCGAAGGATCTGACGCTTGTGGGCAGTACTGGGGACGGCCGACAGGCCGAACAAGTGGTGCCGAAGCCCACGCCCGATGTCGTTCTGGTGGATCTGCAACAGCCTGTCGACCCAGGTCTGGCCGCCGTACGTGCCATTACGGAGAGATTCCCCAACGCTCGAGTCCTGGTGGTTACCGCTACCCACCACGAGAACTTCGTTTTAGCAGCCCTTGATGCGGGGGTGCACGGATACGTCGGCAAGGACGCCACCTCGGCGCAGGTCGTGGGCGCCGTGCGCCGAGTGCAGGGGGGGTGAGCTC
>DXGD01000183.1 GCA_019114115.1 Candidatus Nesterenkonia stercoripullorum | reverse complement strand
ATGCGGACGACGCCTGGCAGGAGACATTCCTCTCCGCTCTGCGCGCATGGCCGGACCTGCCCGAGGAGACCATCATCGAAGCTTGGCTCGTACGCGTGGCGCAGCGGAAGACAGTGGACATCGTCCGAGCCAACGCCCGGCGCGCTGTGCCCTGTGACGAGGCTGTGTCGGCCGCCACAGACCGCCGCACACAGGATGTGGGCCTCCAGGACGAGGCCGCGCAGATATGGCACGACGTCGCGCGGCTTCCTGAGCGGCAACGCCTGGCGCTGGCCTATCACTACTTGGGCGACCTCCCGCACGCTGAGACTGCCGGCATCATCGGCGGTTCTGCCGCGGCTGTCCGGCGGGCAGCGGCCGACGGCATAGCCAGCCTGCGCCAGCAGTACGCCGCTGGCGCGCAGACCACACCAGATCAGCCTCACAATCCCCGTCAGGAGGGCGAGCACCGATGAACAACACCTCCCCACAGACCAGGCAGCCATCATCTGACGAGCCGAGGTCCGCCCCCTCCGCGGCTGAACCGGACCAGACCGTGCCAGACGAGTCCCTCTTCCCGGTGCCTGCCGCTGACCTGGAGCGGCTGCGCACGCAGCTTGAGCGCCATGCCGCAGCAGCCGACCTCCTCGACGTCGCCTACCGCACCGTCGACACCCCATTGGGCGCGCTGCTGCTGGCTGCCACGGATAAGGGCCTGCTCCGAGTGGCCTTCGCCAGGGAAGGCTTCGACGACGTCCTCGCCACGATCGCGCACCGGGTCAGCCCACGGGTGCTCCAGGCGCCGGCGCGTCTCGACCAGGTGGCCCGCGAGGTCGATGAGTACTTCGCAGGCACCCGGCGCGACTTCGACATCGTCGTGGACCATGCCCTCTCCTCCGGGTTCCGGCTCCGGGTCCAGTCGAAGCTGCCTCAGATCGCCTACGGCCGGACGCTCTCCTACCGCGAGCTCGCGGAGCTGAGCGGGAGCCCCAAAGCGGTGCGCGCCGTCGGCAGTGCGTGCGCCACGAACCCTCTTCCCATCGTCGTCCCCTGTCACCGGGTGCTGCGCAGCGACGGCGGACTCGGCGGCTACATCGGCGGCCTCGACGCCAAGACGATGCTGCTGGAACTGGAGAAGACCCCTGAGCAGCACCAGACGACGACAACGCGGGCGGAACGGAGTCTGCCGTGAGCTCCCTCTTCGGTGACGACCTGCTCGGCCGGCCCGAGATCGAGCTTCCCGCGGGCGCACATCACGTGCCGAACTGGCTGAGCTACGAGCAGCAGCGCTGGATCGTCGAGCGTTTCCGCGAATGGGGCCGCGGGCCGGTGCCACCGCGCTCTGCCAGCATTCGCGGTCATCCGATGAGCGTGAAGACGGTATGCCTCGGGTGGCACTGGCGCCCCTACCAGTACAGTCGCGACGCCGTGGACGTCAACGGCAATCGGGTGCTCGACTTCCCCGAGTGGATGGTCCGGCTGGGCCGGAAAGCCCTCGCCGATGCCACGGGTGAGGCTGAGGCCAGTCAGGAATACACCCCGGATACCGCCCTGGTGAACTACTACGACGAGGCAGCCCGCATGGGCATGCATCAGGACAAGGACGAGGCATCCGACGCCCCAGTGGTCTCGCTGTCCATCGGCGACACGTGCCGCTTCCGCTTCGGCAACACCACCACGAGGAACAAGCCGTACCAGGATCTTGAGCTGCGCTCAGGCGACCTCTTCGTCTTCGGAGGGCCGTCGCGCCTGGCCTATCACGGCGTCACCGGGGTGATCCCCGGCTCAGCGCCGGAAGAATGCGGCCTGAGCCATGGGCGCATCAACATCACGATGCGCGTGACCGGCCTTTCCGGCTGAAGAGCGCCGCCGGCCTCTCATCCTGACCGCCTCACCTGCAGCCGCAACGTCGGCGATGCTCTTGCCGGGCGGTCAGTTCGCAGTTACTCTAGGGCCTGTCATGTCAGACACGACAGGGGAACGCCACCTCAAGGGCACGGAAGCGTGCATCCTGAGCGGCGTTGAGAGTGGGCCGAGGCCCTGACCCTCGAACCTGATCAGGCTCATACCTGCGAAGGAAGTCGAGTCATCATCCATGGCGAGGTGCGACGCCGCGGCAAGGATTCTTACCCCAACGGCTGGTGCCTCCGCCGTGCTCCTGTTCGTGACGATGCATGCTCCCCGATCGCCGAGGAGCGTGCGGGATAGGAGCACCATTGAGCACGTCACCGCAACCCGCTGGCCCCTCCCAGCCTTCCGCCTCCCTCCGCGCTGATCCACGGTCACGGCCGGGACGCAGGCGCTGGACCATCAGCGATATCGTCATCGCCTCGACCCTGGCAGTGGCCTGCGGAGTCATCTTCTGGGGCTGGAACCTGAGCTACCACCTGGTCTCCAACCTGTTCCTCGCGTACCCGCCTGCAGCCACGCTGGTTCACGGCATGTGGCTCTTCCCCGCCGTGCTGGGGGCCCTGGTGATCCGCAAACCGGGCGCGGCGATCTTCTGCGAGACCGTGGCCGCCGTCGTCTCCGCGCTGCTCGGATCGCAGTTCGGGCTCACCGTCCTCAGCTCCGGTCTCATCCAGGGTCTCGGTGCTGAGCTGATCTTCCTCGCGGTGCTCTACCGTCGGTTCACCCCCGGGGTCGCGATGCTTGCCGGTGCCTGCTCGGGGCTCTTCGGCGGGATCACGTATCACTGGATCGTGCCGATGTACGCCTTCGCCCCGTTCGAGACCATCGTGCATATCGCCTGCTTCGTCCTCTCAGGGGCCGTTCTTGCCGGCCTGCTCCCCTGGATGGGCGTCCGGGCGCTGGCTGCGACCTCGGTCCTGAGCTCGCTGGCTTCCCGTAACGCCCACCTGGAGCCAGCGGGGCTCTTCCATGGCAGAAGAGCCGCTCAGCCCGCCGGTGATCACCGCGCGGACTCAGCACGATGACGGCCGAGGCCCGGGCACGGGACACCGCCACGCGCGGGGCCCGGATCAGCGCCAGAGACTGGGGATACTGTCACCCAGGGCGGCAGGACCCGTCCGTGGAGGGGTTCACCCTCGACGTCACCCCCGGAGAACGAGTCCTGCTGGCGGGGCCCTCGGGGGCAGGGAAGTCCACGGTCTTATACGGGCTGGCAGGCCTCCTCGACGATGACGACGGGACGCCGGCCGGCGAACTGATCATCGACGGCTGTGCTCCCGGCGCGCCCGGCCGGGCCGGCGTGGTCCAGCAGGACCCCGATGCGCAGCTCGTCATGGCCTCAGTAGGCGACGACGTCGCGTTCGCGGCCGAGAATCTCGGACTCCCCCGAGACGAGACGTGGCGGCGCGTCGAGGAAGCCCTGCTCGAGGTCGGCCTGCCGCAGAGCCGGCATCGGGACGTCGCGACCCTTTCCGGCGGGGAGAAGCAGCGCATCGGACTGGCCGGGATGCTCGTGATGCGCCCGGGCCTGCTGCTGCTGGATGAGGTCACCGCGCACCTGGATCCGGAGGGCGTACGACGCATCCGTGACGCTGTGATCTCAGCAGCGAACCAGACCGGGGCAACGCTGGTGATCGTGGAACACCGGATAGAACCCTGGATCGACGCAGTGGACACGCTCGCCGTCCTCGATGGCACAGGGACGGTGGCCTTCCGCGGTCCGGCACGCTGCGTGCACCCCTTCCATGGCGATCCCGCAGTGCGTGAGGACATGGCGCGACGCGATCTGTGGGTTCCCGGAA
The DNA here is from genome assembly GCA_019114115.1 of Candidatus Nesterenkonia stercoripullorum. Lineage (GTDB taxonomy): Bacteria > Actinomycetota > Actinomycetes > Actinomycetales > Micrococcaceae > Nesterenkonia > Nesterenkonia stercoripullorum. The sequence goes on along the minus strand of DXGD01000183.1, from coordinate 4,787 downwards.
TCGACCCGCTGGCGGCACTGCCTCGATGGCGACGGCAGGAATCACCGTCGGATGCCCGGAATGCTCCTGAGGACATGTTGCTGGAAGCCTCGGGACTGTCCGTCTCCCACAGCGCCTCCCCCGCACTGACGGGCATCGACCTGCGCGTCTTCACCCGCGATGCGATCAGCATCGTCGGCCCGAACGGCGTGGGCAAGAGCACGCTGCTGCTCACCCTGGCAGGACTGCTCCCGACGCACGGCGGGGCCCTGAGGGCTGGGCCCGGACTGCACCAGCCCGGTCTGGGGAGGATCCCCGACGACCCGTGGCAGTGGCGCTCTGCTGACCTCGCACGGCGTATCGGCACCGTATTCCAGGATCCGGAGCACCACTTCATGCACTCGAGCGTATGGGAGGAGCTCAGTGCGGGGGCCCAGCTGGCGACGATGCAGTCGAGCACCGGCTCGTCGGCGGGAACCGCTGAGCATGCTGCGGATTCCGACACCGCTGGGCGCGTGGAATCGATGCTGGAGGCGCTCGGACTGTCGACACTGGCCGGACGCAATCCATACAGCCTCTCCGGTGGCGAGAAACGACGGCTCTGCCTGGGCATCACGCTGATCGCCCAGCCGAGGCTGCTGTTACTCGATGAGCCCAGCATGGGGCAGGACGCCAGCACGTTCCAGGCGATGGTCCAGGTGCTCCGCGATTACCTCGACTCCGGCGGGACGATTGTCACCAGCACTCACGATGACTTTCTCACTCGAGGCCTGGACGGGGTGACGCTCGATGTCTCCACCCACCAGGCAGGGTGTACGACTGACCCCGAAGCGCCCGATTCTGCGGCCGGCCGGCCCCCATCGGCCCAGGCCACCGTGCCTACCCGACGACCCGTGCCGGCCGGTCGACCCGTGCCGACCGGCTCAGGGCCCGCACAACCCGGGCCCGCCCTCCCCGCTTCCAGCGCCTCATCCTGGCTCGGACGCAGGAACCCCTTGTCCAAGGTGGCTGCGGCACTGATCATCACCATCGCGCTGGTCTGCACGATGGACTGGGTCAGCGCCGCCGTCGTCGTGGTGGCCTGTTGCGGGCTGCTTGCGGCGGCAGGGATCAGCGTCGGTCGTTTCCTGCGGTGGGTATGGCCCTTCGCCGTGGGCGGAGTGCTGATGGCCTGGTCCACTGCAGTGGCTGGGGAGGATTCGGGCCGGGTTCTGCTGAACCTGGGCTACGCCCAGGTCAGCGAGGGATCACTGGCTCTAGGTGCTGCTCTGGGTGCGCGCGCCTTCGCCATCGTGCTCCCCTGCATCCTGCTGATGCGGACGACGTCGCCCACCGGTCTCGCGGATTCGCTGGCTCAGGACCTTCGCCTGTCCAGCCGCTTCGTCCTGGGCGCGTTGGCCGGGATGAACGTGATGGGGCAGCTCTCCGGGCATTGGCATGTGCTGGGCAGAGCGCTGCGGGCGCGCGGCCGGCTGTCTGATCGGGGCGTTGTGGCCCGCATGCGTCTGTTCAGGAACCGCTGTTTCGGGATCTTGGTCATGGCGATCCGAAAAGCCTCGCGGATGGCCGTGAGCATGCAGGCGCGCGGTCTGGGCTCTGGGCCGCGCAGCTGGGCTCGCCCTTCCGTGTGGACCCCGGCCGATGCCGTGGTGATCGGAGGGGGAACACTGCTGGCGATAGCGGCGCTGGGTACGGCCACAGTGGCCGGAACTTTCACTCTCGCGTGGTGAGCCCGGAGCTCGCACGGGAGGCAGACGCGACACGGCCCCGCGGGATAGGCTCCCCCTATGGTCCGTTCCGCCACGACTCCTCATGAGCTCCCTGTTCGTGACGCCGCCTCAGTCGTCCTGGTCCGGGACGGGTGTCGCGGCATAGAAGCCTTTATGCTCACCAGAGCGCCGACTATGGCCTTCTCCGCGGGTGCCACCGTCTTCCCCGGCGGAGGCGTCGAGGATGCGGATCGGCTGCTGGCTCAGCAGCACGGCTCCATCACCCTGCCACCCGGCACCGAGGCCTTCGGCACCGACGATGTCCTCCTGCGTGCCACGCTGCTGGCGGCGGTCAGGGAGACGGCCGAAGAGTGCGGAGTCCGGCTGAGTTCAGCGCTGGAGTCGCTCCGCCCGCTCTCGCGATGGATCACTCCCGCTGGGTACCCGCGACGATACGACACTCGATTCTTCCTCGCCACGCTGCCTGCCGGCGAGCATCCAGTGCTGGACACGACAGAGGCGGTCTCAGCCGGCTGGACCACGGCTGAGGAGGCATTCTTGAGCTTCTGCGAAGGAAGGATCTTCCTCATGCCGCCTACGTGGTCACAGCTGTACACTATCTCCTCTTTCACTACGGTCGAGGAGCTTGAGAGCACCCGTATCGACCCGCGGACCGCTACCCCGGCCCTGACTCCCGCCACACCTGAGGAACCCGTCGTCTTCCCAGGAGCGGAGCTTTACTATACCCAGGCCGCGCGCTACAAGGCCTCGGCACGCTGAGCCGCGCTCGCAGCGAGCAGGGTGCGTCATGAGCTGGCGCCTTCTGCACGACGTCCCGACGCCGGCCCGGCCAGTACGTCAAAGAGTGAGAGGGCCCCCATCGCCACCCTGAAGCGACACGGGCCCCTCCTCCTTACCGTGAGCTCTACCTGCTGAGCTTCGCGCACCGCCCGCACCACGGCGGCACTCACCTGCAGCGGCTCTGCCGCTCCGATAAGCATGCTGGCGATCTTCCCGCCGGTCTCGGCCAGGTGGAAGGCCACCCTGAATGGACACCATCACCTGGGCAATCGTCCGTCTGCTCCCCGGACGATGACTTCTGATCCACTACGCCCCTCCAGCATCACCACGCCTCATAGGTGGTCACTGGAGATCACTACTCGCTGCAGGAATCTTTTCAATCACCATGGCACTACTATGGCCTTTATCGTCAGAACGTATAACACATACAGATGACTTCATTATGCAGTTTTATGGTGACCTGACCAGGCACTCCCGGCCCACCCCAGGGATGTCGCCGAGGTGCGCAGAGCACCCGGTGAGGCAGCACGGAAGGTGCCGCCCGAACACCTCCGGCATTCGAGTGATCATGCCGTGCTGCCGCAGGATATGCCCTGGCTGGCCCCAAGAAGATTATGAACCCCTCGGCAGCCGGAGTCCACCCCGCAGGGCGCATTCTGAGGCTCCGCAGGGCCACTGGGCTCGTGAGCGGTCACGGTAAATGGAGTGCACGCGACGACAGCACAGAGCTCCACTCGGCCAAAACAGCAGGTCTTAAGCTCTCCCTCGACCAAAAAGCCATATCGAGCGTCGGTCACCCAGATTAAATCAGCACGCAGTAGAATCTAGAGTGACATTTCTCACAGTCTAATCATCCGGCATTATATAACCATTTCCTGGCTGCTCCACCAACCCCGCCTGCACTACCAGCGCCGTGAGCTCAGGTAGACCGCGACGATCTGCTCACATGTCACTTCGAGCCGCTCCAGTGCAGTAGCCTGCAGCTCTTCGAGGCGCTGCGCGCCGGATGCGATGGAGAACGCCGCAGTGATCCCAGCCGATCGCAGGTGCTCCGGACCGAGCTCCACCGCACCGGCCACCACGATGACAGGGGTCCCAGCGGGCGTCATCCGACGGACGGTGTCCACGACTTTTCCCTGCAAGGACTGCGAGTCCAGCCGACCTTCCCCGGTCAGCACGAGATCCGCCGTGCTCAATATGGGCACCGCCCCGAGCGCATCAGCCACGAGATCTCCCCCAGGCACGAGTTCAGCGTCGAACAGGCTCTTCAGCGCCAGGGGCATCCCACCGGCGGCGCCCATGCCAGGCAGGTCCCGGTCATCTCGCCCCTGGTGGCTGGCCAGCACCTCAGCGAACCGCGTCAAGCCACGCTCGAGGACCTCAATGTCCTCAGCCGTAGCACCCTTCTGCGGGCCGAATACGGCAGCAGCGCCTCTTTCACCCAGCAGCGGGTTCGTCACATCGCAGGCGATGCGCCAGCGAACCTCCGCGGCACGGGGATCCAGGCCTCCGAGGTCCACGCGCTGAAGAGACGTCAGCGCCGCACCGCCCGGGGCGACATCGTCTCCCTGCCCATCGACCAGCCGCGCACCCAGTGCCTGGATCAGCCCTGCTCCGCCGTCGGTGGTGGCGGAACCGCCGATACACAGCAGGACCTCCTCGCAGCCGGCGTCCAGAACGGCCGAGATGACGCCCCCAACACCGTAGGTGCTCGCTCGCAGGGGCTCTGCGGGCACGTCGCTGACCTGCGGCAGTCCATTTGCTTCGGCCGCCTCGACGACACCGGTGCGCCCGTCGTCTGACACGGCGTAGCGTGCCTGAGCTGGTCGCCCCAGCGCATCGGTGACCCGGACTGTGCGGGGCTCGATCGACCAGGCGCTGCATACGGCGTCGAGCGTGCCTTCTCCCCCATCGGCGAACGGCAGAGTGTCCACCAGGACCGTCTCTGGACGGTGCGAGAAGGCATTCTTGACTCCGCGGCCCATTGCGGCCGCGATCTCACCTGCGGTGGCGCTGCCTTTGAACGAATCCGGCAGGATCGCCACACGCAGAGTGTCCGACGTTTCTGTGGTCCCTATCATACGCACCATAGTACGGCGGGAGCGCAGCGAGCGGTACGTCATTATGACCTGAAAACTGGCTCGTGTTACCCATTCTTCAGTGCATTGTGCCCTTCTTCAGGGTGCAGCCGTGACTCATCTGCCAAGGCTGCCTCCGCGAGCACCGCGAGCCGGAGCACGACGGCGTCGTCCGGCGTGCGCAGATCCCTTCCAGTGAGCTCCTGGATCCGTGTGACGC
>DXGD01000182.1 GCA_019114115.1 Candidatus Nesterenkonia stercoripullorum | reverse complement strand
GGCTATGAGTGACACCAACCCTCGCCACCGCCGACCGATGTTCACCGACCCTGGAGAATTCGACCAGCGGGAAGGTGGGGCAGACCCGGCCATCATCGCGCAGGCAGCTCATGACACGGCTCATGCGCTGGTCTATCACGGCCGGGACTCCGAGGATCCTGAGGTCATCCAGCGATTCATCCGGCTGGCCGAGACTGAGGGCATTGAGGCGATCGCCGAGCTCTGGTCCGATTCCCCGGCGCATTCCCTTGCCGGGAGCTTGTGGCGCATCTATGCGATCAGAGCGGCAGTGCAGAAGAATGCGGAGCGAATTTCCGAGTACTACCGGCTGGGGAAGACATCCTCCGTTCCCCACGCCGTGGCGGGGGTGGCCGAGCCGCCAACTGCCGAGGAAATGACGAAACTCGCAGATCAGGTTCTCGCCGGCATGTACAGCGGAGACATCGATGTAGCGTTCAACAGAGCCGGTGCCTTCTGCCGGGTCGTCGCCCGGGGGCAGGCGTTGTGGGCTGACCGCCACGAGGATGCGGACTCCGCAGATGCTCACCGGCTGACATCCCGGGCGGAGCAGCTGCTGCAGACTGCGGAGGAGCTGGAATCCTCGGCTCGTTCTTTCCGGGCAGGAACGCTGGACTGAAATCGCCCAGATGGTTACAGAATCGCAACGATCTTCTGCTGATCTCCCCAAACGCCAATGTTAGGCGCATCCTGCTATTACGGTGATGGGGGCTTAAGAGGCCTCTCGCGCTGTCATGACAATAAGGGGAACACAGGTGTCACAGAACGATCAGGGACCACCTGAGAATCCGAATTCTCAGGAGCCGCAAGGTCACGGGCAAGGTTTCGGAAATCCTGCCGGGTGGAACCAGGGCGAGTCAGGTCAGGAGCCCTCGCAGGGGTGGGGTGGTTACTACCAAGGCGAGGCTCCGGACGCTCAGCAGGGTTACGGCCAGCAAGGCTACAACCAGCAAGGCTACTCGCAGCAGGGTTACGGCCAGCAGGGATATGACCAGCAGGGATATGACCAGCAGGGCTACTCGCAGCAGGGCTATGGCGCGGGTGGTTACCCCCAGGGCGGCTACGATCAGGCGGGCCATGGCGCATATGGCGGTGCGGGGGCCGGTGCCGGTGCCGGCGCCGGTGGCTACGGCGGCGGCACCTACGGGCCAGGCGGATCTGCAGACCCAGGTGGACCTGGCGGAGAAGGCGGAAATGGCCCGAGCAAAGGGCTCATCTTCGGCATCATCGGTGGCGTCGCATTGCTGCTGGTCGGCGGTATCGTCGCCCTCATCTTCCTCTTAGGAGGCAACGGAAGCAGCGAAGCCGAGGGAGATGACGAGGACGGCGGCAGCGAGGAAGGCGGCGAAGAGGGTGGCGAAGCCGACGTCGATCCTGATGCCGACGAGACACCGCACGGCGCCGTGGAGGCGTATCTGACTGCCCTTTCCGAGGGCGACGCCGAGACCGCGGTCTCCTTCATGGAAGACCCCGCCGACACCACGTATATGACCGACGAGGTGCTGGCCTACTCGAACGAGAACCGGCCTATGGCCGAGATCGAGGTGACGGAGGCCAGCGAGAGCGGCGGCGAGTATTCCAGCTACGGGGAGGTCAGAGCGAACTTCACCCTCGACGGCGAGTCCGAGAACGCCAGCTTCTGGGTCAGTGGCGACGCAGAGTCCGGTTTCGTCGTGGAGAGCGAGGTCGAGCTGGACGTCCCCTCAGATGCCTCTAACCTGACCCCGACGATCAATGGCGAACCATTCCAGGAGAGCGGCTCGACATTCGGCGGGATCTTCATCGAGATCGGCCTGGAGGAAGAGTATTACTCCTTCGGCTCTGACGGCTCTTTCATCACTGAGGACTACCAGTCCACCGGCTATCTGGCACCCGAGCTGAGCACTGAGGGCGAAGAGCGCTGGAAGGAACTCGTCATGGCTGACATCGACGAATGCGTGGCTTCCTCAGAGCTCGACGGTGGCTGCGGCCTGGAGCTTCCGGACAATATCGACGGCGAAGACCTGGTTCCCGACGGCGTCAGCCGCTCGCTCTCCGGAGACACCCAGCGTGAGCTGGACAACCTGGAAGGCACCGCGGACTACAACGATCCTCGATACATCTCGGCGTACATCGCCGGAAGCGTGGACACCGACGTCGAGCTGGAGAACGACCCGGGCACGATGCACGAAGTGATCATCGGCGACGGGCTGTACTTCGGTGAGCCGGTCGTGGACATGACCCAGGAAGAGCCCACTGTCGAGTGGGAGTGAGGCGCTGAGAGCCTGAGCTGCTCCTGATCTTCACAGGGGTGGCCGCGAATATGTGCTGAACATATTCGCGGCCACCCCTGTGTGCGGGCCATCACCCCGAGTAGACTCAGCTATCGTGCATCACTCGACGCCCTCGCATTCCTCGTCCTCGACAACTCTCACGGGTGAAGCCGTGGTCCAGACACTGCCCTGGCGCTGGAACGCCCAGGGCCGGATCTTCCTCGTGGGCGGTCTCGGGTTCATGTTCGACGCCTGGGATGTCTCGCTCAACGGCATTCTGATCCCCCTGCTGAGCGCCGAATGGGACCTCGCCCCGGCCGACGCCGCCTGGATCGGCACGGCGAATCTCATCGGCATGGCCGTCGGCGCGGTCGTATGGGGGACCATCGCCGACCGAATCGGACGCAAACGGGCATTCGCCTGGACCCTGCTGATCTTCTCCATCTTCACTCTGGCCGGGATCTTCACCAATGACCTCAGCTGGTTCGTCTTCTTCAGGTTCCTGGCCGGTGTCGGGCTGGGTGGATGCGTGCCCGTCGACTATGCACTAGTGGGCGAATTCACGCCCGCGAGACATCGCGGGCGGGTGCTCACCGCCATGGACGGGTGGTGGCCCATCGGGGCGGCGCTGGCCGGCTTCGTCTCCGCGTGGCTGATCGGCACCTGGAACGACTGGAGGCTGCCGCTGGCGGCGATGATCCTGCCGGCCCTCTTGGTCTTCGCCGTCAGGCTCTTCGTACCGGAGTCCCCGATGTATCTCATCAGACAGGGGCGAATGGCCGAGGCTCGGCAGGTGATCGATGGCCTCGTCGAACGGACGGGAGCGCCGCGCCGCGAGTACATCCTGGAGAGCTCGCTGCCGCCCGCGCCGCTGACCCTGCGCTCCCTGGGGGAGCAGCTGCGCGATGTGTGGGCGCACAGCTGGCGTATCACCACAGTCGCCTGGGCGATGTTCCTGGCGGTCATGACGGTGTACTACATCGCGCTCCAGTGGATGCCGCATTTCCTCATCGAGGCCGGGTTCGAGCAGTCCCGGGCGTTCATCACCTCGGCGGGCATGGCGGGGGTGGGGCTGCTCGGCGTCGTCGTCTCCACTGTGCTGGTGGAGGCCACGGGACGACGGTACTTGCTGGCGATCAGCGCACCTGTGGCTACTGCCTTGCTGGTGGGTCTGGCCTTGGTGCTGGATACCCCGTCAGCTGTGCTGCCTATGGTGCTGGCCTTCGGCATGGTGATTCAAGTGGCCATCCCGGTGCTCTACACCTACGTCTCAGAGCTCTATCCCACGGAACTGCGCGGATCGGGATTCGGGTGGGCCTCGACGGTGTCCCGGATAGGCGCTGGCCTTGGCCCGCTGCTCTTCGTCGCCTGGCTGGAGCCGGCTCTCGGTCTTGCGGGGGCCTTCGCGGTGTGTCTGGTGGGAGTCGTCATAGCAGTGGCTGTCATGCTGAAGCTGGCCCCGGACACGACTCGTGTGCAGCTTGACTGAACATGCCCACCGAGTATGCCCGCCCACCGCGCATGCTCGCCGCGCATGCCCGCAGATGAGTATCTGCGAGCAGCCGGGTGGGTCAGGCCGCAGGGCCGCCCGCGGTGCCCTGCGCTGACGGGTCCTGTGCTGATGGGTCCTGCGCTGACGGGCCCTGCCCTGATGAGTCCTGCCCCGGCGGTCGCGGCCCCGCGGCCCCGCCGCCGGGCTGTTCCGGTGGAGCTGGCGTGACTGGCTTCTTCGCTGCGGCCTCAGGCTGAGCGGGAGAGCTCCCGCTGACGGCGCCCTTCTTCGCGCCGGGAGCCTTCGCCGCAGCGCCCTTGGGCGCTGACCGTTTCTCCGTGGAGCCCTTCCGCACTGAGTCCCTGACGAACGCCTGCCGGTGCCAGGCGCGGTAGCATCGCAGCAGGACGTA
>DXGD01000181.1 GCA_019114115.1 Candidatus Nesterenkonia stercoripullorum | reverse complement strand
ACGGACTCGATCACGATGGTCGTCCCGTACGACGCCGGCGGCGCCTCGGACCTCGCGGCCCGGACGCTGGCTTCTGAGATGGAAGACGAGCTGGGCCAGTCGATCGTCGTGGAGAACCGCACCGGAGGCGCGGGCTCCGTGGGCCTGGAGTACCTCGCGGGCCAGGAAGCCGACGGGTACACGATCGGCTACCTCCCGGTGGAGACGGTCATGCTCGGGCACCAGGGGTATGACATCGACCCCGATGCCTATGACACCCTGGGCCAGATGGTCTCGGTTCCGGCGACGATCGCCGTTCCTGAGGACAGCGAGTACGAGACGCTGGACGACCTGCTCGAGGCCGCTCAGGACGAAGAGCTCTCGGTGTCGAACTCCGGCACCGGCTCGATCTGGCATGCCGCCACCACGGAGCTCAACGAGGAAGCCGGCACGCAGCTGGATCCGGTGCCTTTCGACGGCGGAGCCCCTGCGGTCAACGCCGCGGCCGGCGGCCAGGTGGACGCCGTCGTCGCCGGTGTGTCGGAGACAGTGGCCGCCGCTGACGACGGACGGATCCGCGTGCTTGCGGTCCTCGATTCCGAGCGTGCCGAGAGCCTGCCCGATGTGCCGACCGCCGAAGAGCTCGGGCACGACGTCGTCATCGGCGGCTGGGGTGCGATCGGCGCCCCGGCAGGCCTGCCGGACCCGGTCCGCGATCAACTGGCCGATGCCGTCAGCACGGCTGCCCAGAGCGAGGAGTTCATCGACATCATCGAGACCTCGGGGAACATCCCGGTCGATGTGTCGCCCGAGGACTTCCAGCCGTTCTACGAGGAAGAGAACACTCGCTTCGAAGAGATCTTCTCCGAGTGACCTCATCTCCTTCAGGTGCGGGGAGGAAGGACTTCCGGCCCGCGCACACAGGAGCTCGAGTGATGACGAGTATGTGGAGTACACGATGAGTGCTGATTCCCCGTCCCCGGCCGCCGTGGCCGCCGAGGACCCAGAACATGTCCGGCCGCATCGGGGGCGGTCCGTGATCGGCCCGGCCGTCGGATTGGCCGCCGGCATCGCCGTCCTGCTGCTGGCGCAGACCATTCCGCTGCCATCGGTGGAAGGCGATATCAGTCCGCGCTGGTGGCCGCAGGTCGCCGGGGGAGCGATGATCGTCTTCTCCGCCGTCGCGCTGGCCCGTGGCGGCCTGCGGCCTGAGGCCGATCTTGACCGGCCCGAGCCGCGTCAGCCCCAGGGCGCCGTGCGGATCGTGCTGACCTTCGCCGCCGTCGCCGTCTACGGCCTCCTCTGGCAGTTCTTCGACTTCCGCCTGGTGACGTTCCTGCTCGTGGCAGGCCTGGTCGCCGTGGGCGGAGGCAGAGGCTGGAAGTCGCTGCTGCTGTTCCCGCTGATCGTCATGCTGGTCCTGTGGGGCCTGTTCGGAGTATTGCTGAGGGTGCCGGTATGAGTCCTGTGTTCGAAGGGTTCGCGCAGCTCGCCGACCCCACTGTCCTGCTGTGCATCCTCATCGGTGCGCTCGCCGGTATCCTCATCGGCGCCTTCCCGGGCATCACCGCTACGATGGCAGTGGCCCTGGCCAGTACCTTCACCCTGACGATGGATCCTGTGCCCGGGCTGGCGGTGCTGCTGACCATCTACGTCGCGGCGAACTTCGGTGACCGCGTGCCGGCCATCCTGGTCAACACCCCCGGGACGCCGGCCTCGATCGCCACCACGTTCGACGGCTATCCGATGGCCAAGCAGGGCAAGGCCGGCATCGCGCTGACGACCTCCGCCTTCGGCTCGGCCATCGGGACGCTGGCCGGGCTGCTGGTGCTCATCTTCGCGGCGATCCCGCTGGCGAACGTCGCCCTGCGCTTCGGCCCGGCGGAGATCTTCGCGCTGGTCATCTTCGGGCTGACGATGATGATCGGGGTCTCGGGCAACAATGTCCTCAAGGGCCTTGCCGCAGGAGCCTTCGGGCTGGCCCTCTCCGCTGTGGGCCGGGACCCGATCCTCGGGACCGAGCGGATGACCTTCGGGGTGCTCGAGCTCTCCGACGGCCTGCCCTTCATCGCGGTGATCATCGGGCTCTTCGGCATCGCCGATGTGCTGGACCAGATGCTGACCCGCAAGAAGGAGGGGATGGAGCCGATCAAGAACCTCGGCCGCTGGATGCCGAATCGTGAGGAGCGGCGTCAGATCGTGAAGCCGGTGGCGATCGGGACGGGCGTCGGCGCCGTCGTCGGTGCTGTGCCTGCCGCAGGCGGGGACATCGCGGGCATCACCTCCTGGTCTGCCGCTCGTGGGGCGTCCAAGCATCCGGAGGAGTTCGGCAAGGGATCCCTGGAGGGCCTCACGGCAGGCGATACCGCATCGAACGCCACGCTGGGCCCCTCCGTGACGACGACGCTGGCGCTGGGCGTGCCCGGCGACTCCGTCATGGCCGTGCTCATCGGCTCGCTGGTGGTCTGGGGGTTCCAGCCCGGTCCTGGGCTGTTCTCCTCCCGGCCGGATCTGGTCTATACGATTGCCGGGATCATGGCCATCGCCACGATCCTCACTCTCGTGCTGAGCCTGGTCAGGATGAAGGGCGTGGCCAAGCTCCTCGAGCTGCCGCCGCATTTCCTGTGGACCGTCGTCATCGTGTTCTGCCTGGTGGGCACCTTCGCCGTCAACAACTCCACGGTCGACGTCGTGGTGATGGTGGTGTTCGGGCTGGTGGGGCTGTTCATGCGGAGATTCGGGTTCCCCGCCGGCCCGGTCGTCCTCGGGCTCATTCTCGGCGAGCTCGCCGAGTCCAATCTGCGCCGCTCGCTGGAGATCGGGGGAGCGGGCAATATCCTCTCCAGCCCGATCGCCATGGTCATTCTGGTGATCAGCGCACTGGCGGTGACCCTGCCGCCGGTGCTGCGGGCAGTGCGCCGCCGTCGCCTGGGCCGCCGGGAGGCTCTCCTGAGGTAGCCCCCCATCGTCCGAGTCCGGAGCACGCCCTGGCAGCCCGCTGATCCGGCTGACCTGACCTCGCGTTCCCGTCCCCATGCCATAGTTCAATAGTTCGCCGGTCACCGGCAGTCATCCACGAAAGGTATACATGCAGACCCCTTTGGTCATCACGGCCACCCCTACGCTGATGAAGTCCGATCAGACCCTGGACCTCGCAGCCACCACGGAGCACCTGGCCTGGCTCAAGGAGCAGGGGGTGAACGCGGTGTTCGCTGCCGGGACGACCGGTGAGTTCCCCGCTCTCTCCGATGACGAGCGTCTTCAGGTCTTGGAGGCGACTCTGGGCGTATTCAGCGCGGACCAGGTCTTCTTCCACGTCGGGGCGCCTTCGGCGTATCAGGCTGTGGAGCTGACCAAGCGCGCCGTCCAGCAGGGCGCGACCAAGCTCGCCGCGGTGACCCCGTACTATCAGCCTGCTCCCGAGCCCGAAGTCGTGGACTACTACCGGCAGCTGGTGGAGGCCGCCGGGTCAGCTCAGGTGTACGCCTACCTCTTCGAAGCACGCACTGGCACGTCCTCGCGTCCGGAGATCCTGGCTGAGCTGGCTGCGCTCGGCGTCGCCGGGGTCAAGATCAGCGGGGAGAGCGATGAGAGCGTCGCTGCCTACCTGGCGGCACGGCCTGAAGGCTTCGCCGTGTACTCCGGCAATGACGTCTCCTTCGGCTGGCTCGCTTCCGCAGGCGGCGACGGCATCGTCTCGGGTGTGTCCTCGGTGTACCCCGAACCGTTCATCGCCCTGCGGGAGGCACTGGCCGCCGACGACGACGCCGCGGCGAAGGGCAGCCAGCATCGTATCGAGCGCGCCGTCGCTGCAGTGCGTGCCGGCAGCCTGACCCACCTGAAAGCCGGGGTGAGCGCGCGCGGCTTCAGCGCAGGGCCTGTTCGCTCTGCAGTCAGCCCGGCTCCGCGAGAGGACGTCGAGCATATCGCCGCTCTGGTCGGCGAGCTCGCCTCCGTCTGACCTGTCGAACTCAGCCCTGTGACCCACCGGAGGACACCTATGCGCAAGATCATCAACGAGCCAGAGACATTCGTCGACGAAGTCCTCGACGGCATCTACCACGCCCATGCCGGCTCCCTCCGGCCCGCCAGCGCCGATGGGCGAGCACTCGTGCGCGCCGATGCACCGCACAGCGGCCGGGTGGGGATCGTCACCGGCGGGGGATCAGGCCATCTTCCCCTGTTCCTGGGGTACGTCGGACGCGGGCTGTGCACAGCGGCAGCGGTGGGCAACGTGTTCTCCTCGCCGTCGGTGCAGCAGATCCTCGACGCGTCGCGCGCGGTCGAGGGAGGGGCCGGCGTGCTCTTCCTCTACGGCAACTACGGCGGCGACGTGTACAACTTCGGGCTGGCCGGGGACGTCCTGAGGGCGGAGGGCGTGCCGGTGCGAACGGTCCTCGGCACTGATGACATCCTCTCGGCGCCGGTCGAGCGGGAGCACGAGCGTCGGGGTGTGGCGGGTCTGGTGCTGGCGTACAAGATCGCCGGAGCCGCGGCTGAGCGCGGAGACAGTCTGGAGGAGGTGGCCCGCCTGGCGCAGGACGCCGCCTCCCGGACGCGGACTATGGGGGTGGGCCTGGGCCCGACGATCCTGCCCGCCGCCGGAGAGCCGACATTCGAGCTCGATGAGGGCGAGATGGAGATCGGCGTCGGCATCCACGGGGAGCGCGGCGTCTACCGGGGTGCGCTGGAGACGGCGGATGAGATCACCGAGCGCTTCCTGGGCGAGCTCCAGAAGGAGCTGGCCCTCGATGCTGGTTCCCGCGTGGCGGTGCTGGTCAATGGGCTCGGGGCGACTCCGCCGGAAGAGCTCTATCTCATCTACCGCAAGCTTGAGCAGGAGCTCTCCGGTCGCGGGGTCACGATCGTCCGTCGTTATGTGGGGGAGTACGCCACGAGCCTGGAAATGGTCGGAGCCTCTGTCTCGATCATGGAGCTCGATGAGCTGCTTGAGGCGCTCATCGAAGAGCCCGCTGAATCACCGTTCTTCCATCAGGGGTCCGCCGGTGCTTCTGATGTCCGCTATCCGGAGGCCGGAGCCGCCAGGGACTTCGCGCAGGAGCCCGTCAGCAGTTCCGGCACCAGCGACCTGCGTCCGCTGCTGGACGCCGTGCTTCCGCGCATGCAGCAGTATACGGAGGAGCTGCGCAGTCTCGACGCCGCCGTGGGCGACGGGGACCTGGGCATCACCGTGTCTCAGGGCGCGGCTGCCGTGCTCGCCGCCCTGGACCAGATGCCGCACAACGTCAGCGACAGGGCCCTGCTCGTCCGCGCCGGGCAGGAATTCGCGGAGGCCAATCCCTCGACCTTCGCCGCGCTGACAGCCGCCGGCGTCCTAGCCGCCGCAGAGACACTTCCCGACGACGACGCCAGGATCGACGGCCGTCAGGCCCTGCGCGCCTTCACCGAGCGCATCGCTGCGCGAGGCGGCGCCCAGCCAGGCGACAAGACAGTGCTCGACGTCCTGCTCCCGCTGCTGGAAGAGTCCGCAGACGCGCAGGCAGGCCAGCTCGCTGAGACAGCCGCGCGCCTGCTGGAGGAGACCGACACCTGGCAGAACCGTCGCGGCCGCGCCGCCTGGCAGGGTGAACGCACGAAGGGCCAGCGCGACCCCGGCAGCGCGGCGGCGGTACACTTCCTGAACGAGCTTGCCCGTGCGAGAGGAATCCAGTGATGAGCCTGATAGTCATGGGGTCGGTCAATCATGATCTGACCATCGATGTGGCGGAGTTCCCTGGCCCCGGCGAGACGATCCTGGCTCGTGGCACCCAGACAGCCACCGGCGGGAAGAGCGCCAACCAGGCGGTCGCCGGTGCGCTCGCCGGAGTGCCCGTGCAGATCGTCGCGCGATGCGGTGCGGATCCAGCCGGGGAGCTGGCTCGCGCGGACCTCGAGGAGGCCGGCGTCGATACCACGCTGCTGACGCCCGCCGAGGCGCAGACCGGTACCGCGCTGATCCACCTTCGTCAGGACGGCGAGAACACGATCACGGTGATCCCCGGTGCGAATACCCTCCTGACCAGCAAGGACTGCCCTGATCAGGCGCTAGGGGGCGCCCGTTGGCTTCTGCTGAGCCTGGAGGTCCCGCTGAGCACTGTGCTGGAGTCTGCTGCGCGCGCCCGGTCTGCCGGTGTGAAAGTCGCGCTCAACCTCAGTCCGTCGCCAGTGCAGCCCGTCTCCTTGGCAGAGGTGGACCTCGTCATCGTCAACGACGGCGAAGCCCGCACGCTCCTCGGAGCGTCCCCGGACGAGCTGCCGGATCCGGCCGGTTCTGCCGGGCTGGAGACGCTCGTGGTCACCCATGGCCCACGCGGTGCCTCGGTCTATACCGCCGGGACGCCCTCGCCGGTGACGGTGCCAGGCGTCCCGGTGCGCGCCGTGGACACTACCGGGTGCGGGGATGCCTTTGCCGGGGTGCTCGTGGCACGACTCTCGGCCGGTGATTCGATGCTCGCGGCCCTGGACTGGGCGACGGCTTTCGCCGCCGAAGCCGCGACCCGGCCGGGAGCGCAGTCGTCCTATCCGAGGGACTTCGTTCCCGCAGGTCAGAGCTGATCCACCTCGCTGTTCACGGACAGTGGAGCGTGCTGCGTCGTGAGGCTCTGGGCGAACAGGTGAGAGAGAAAGGTGAGGAGCGTGGTGAGCGTATGAGTGACGTCGCCACACGTTCCGACGTTTCACAGCAGTATCAGCCACGACGTGCGGTGGCCGTGTGACACCGCAGAGATATGAAGGTTCTCTTACTCGGCGGTACTGGTTTTCTTGGTAGGGCAACCTCAGTGGAGACTACCTCTCGCGGACATGACCTGACTTGCCTGGCACGCGGTAACGGACCGGTAGTAAGCGGGGCCACGCTCGTTTCTGGAGTACGAGGAGCAACGAGAGCAACCGCTACTCGTAGGACTGAATGACGAGGAAGAACAGGCTTTGTGTCACAAGGCACGATGCCGAGCGACGATGAGCACCGCAACGAATCCCGGCGGAGGGTGCGGCACGCTTCGAGGACGCTGGTCACAGCTCCCAGGGATCGAGCACGTCGATGCCCGCGCGCTGGAAGTCCTTGGTGTTGCGGGTGACGAGCACGAGGCCGTGGTCGAGCGCTGTGGCGGCCACGAGGGCGTCCATCTCGGGCATCGGGTCTGGCACGTGCAGGCGTGCCGTGTGGTGTGCGACGCGCTCGTCGACGGGGAGGATCGAGCCAGCGAATGCCGCGGGCACGTCCGTGGTCAGCCACGCGCGCAGATGCGCACCGGCAGCCCGGTCGCGGCGCTCCAGGCGCAGGACACCGCGTTCGAGTTCCAGCAGCGCGACGACGCTGATCGCCAGATCGGCCCGCGGCTGAGAGGCCAGCCATGCGTTCAGCGGAGGGTGGGCCTGCTTCCGTGCGTCGCTGAGGACGTTCGTGTCGAGCAGGTACTTCACAGATCGAGTTCCCTCTCGGTCTCGATGCGACGCTCGGGCAGCCCGAGGCTGATGCTCGGGTCCTGATCTTTCCAGAGACGGTCGCCCATCGGCTCCTGTCGGCCCGTGAGTCGGTCGAACTCGTCGGCGGTGAGCAGCACATGTGAGGGTCGTCCATGATCGGTGATCGTGACCGGCCCTTGCTCGGCGGCACGCTTGGCTGCCGAGACGTCGCGGTTGAACTCGCGACTGGTGATGGTAGTGCTCATCGGCCGTCTCTCCTTTCCCGCAAACTGTACCTACGGTAGGTATTATACTTAAGGTTTCGTCCCATCACCATCGGGCGGAGTAA
>DXGD01000180.1 GCA_019114115.1 Candidatus Nesterenkonia stercoripullorum | reverse complement strand
CGCTGGGCCTGCGCTATGCCCGCGGCGGTCACCGCGTGCTGCTGGTCTCCACGGATCCGGCGCACAATATCGGCCACATCTGGGAGCGAACTATCGGTGACGCGATCGTCCCCTTGTGGCACGCGCCGGATGAGGTGCCGGAGCAGGAGACTCAGCAGCGCGAGGAGCAGCACCACCGCGGGCACCAGCAGGGCGGGCACCAGCGCGAGGAGCAGCCAGGACAGCTGGACGGGATCGAGATCGACCCCGAGCTGACGATCGACCGGCACCTGCGGCAGGTGGGCTCGACGCTGAAGGACCTCATGCCCGAGCACCTGCACCGGCAGGTGGACCAGCATCTGCGGCTCTCCGCCCAGTCCCCGGGGACTCATGAGTCGGCCGTGCTGGAGCGCATTGCCGGCGTTCTGGAGGAGAACCTCGGCCACTACGACCTGATCGTCTTCGACACCGCTCCGACCGGCCACACGGCCCGGCTGATGGCCCTGCCCGAGATCATGTCCGCCTGGACAGAAGGTTTGCTGACCCGGCGCTCAGCGGCAGAGAAGCACGGGGCGGCCATCCACTCCCTCGCCGGGGACGACGATCCGGAAAGCAGCGCTGGCGCTGGCCGCGACCGGCGGATCCGGGCGATCCTGACGCAGCGGAAACAGCGCTTCGAGCGGCTGCGCGAGGTGATCGCCGACTCGTCCCGGTGCTCCTTCGTCATCGTGCTGACGCCGGAGCGGCTTCCGGTGGCCGAGTCCATCGAACTCCATGAGGAGCTGACGCGCACCGGCGTCGACGTCGGCGGGGTGGTGGTCAACCGCGTCTCCCCGGCCGACGCCGGTGAGTTCCTGGCTGCCCGCCGGGAGGCTGAACTCCGGCAGCTGCACCGCTTGCGCTCCGCACTGCCGCAGCTCCCGTGCCTGCAGGTGCCGCTGCACCAGGAGGACCTGGTGGGAGTCGCGGCGCTGGAGCGGCTCGGCGATCATTTCGGCTGACCCGGAAGGCGTTTCTCCGAGCTGCCTTCGACGGCGTGTGCGCTCCCAGCTCGGGATGCTGCCAGCGCTGGACATCCGGACCGGTTCAGATGATTACTCGCGCAGCACGCTTTCGAGCACGGCGGCCAGGCCGTCGTCCTCAATGGTGCCGGTGATCTGGTCAGCGGTGTCCAGGACCTCCTGAGGGGCCTGGCCCATAGCGACTCCGAGGCCGGCCCAGCTCAGCATCTCGATGTCGTTCCGGCCGTCGCCGACGGCGAGAGTGTCCTCCAACGGGACCTGCATCGTCTCCCGGAGCGGTTCCAGCGCGGACGCCTTGGTCACGCCCGCAGCGGCGACGTCGAGCCAGGCCGACCAGCCCACGGAGTAGGTGACTCCCTGCAGGCCGATGCCTTTGACCGCTTCCCCGAACTCCTCGGCCGTTGAGCTGTCCGAGTTGACGACGAGCCGGACCGCCTCCGCGCGTTTCAGCTCGGCGAAGCTGGTTCCCTGCGCCACGAGGCCGAAGGACATGTCCTGGAAGCGCTCAGTGGACAGGAACGTGCCTGCTGAGGTCTCGATGGCGTACCGGGCGGTGGGCAGACGCTCGGCGAGGGCCTCCAGCGCCGGCGCAGGATCGAAGACACGGCGCTCGATGACCTCGTAGTTGTCCTCCAGCCCGAGATCGATCCGGACCGTCACTCCGCCGTTGCTGCACACCGCGTAGCCATGGGTGATGCCGAGCTGCTCGATGACCGGCAGCGTGGCCGGCAATGACCGTCCGGTGGCGACTACGAGCAGGTGGCCCTGAGCCACCAGGTCCCGAGCCGCCTGGCGCACTGGGCCCGACATCTCGCCGGTGTAGTCGATCAGCGTGCCATCCACGTCGAGGCAGATCATGCGCTTGCCGGGACGGTGGGTCCACGCGCCGCCGTCGCCGGCTGCAGGCACGGAGATCCGTCCGGTATCGGCCCGAGTCGTCGAATCTGTCATAGTGTCTGCCTTCTCCGTATCGTCTGCCCGCGCTGATCCTGCCCGCGCCTCTTTCACCCGACGTGCGTCTTCTTACATTGTGTCTCCTGGCAACTGCCACCAGCTCACAGGAGAATGTCCTATTATGCCGGATAGTGGCTTGGCAGGCAGAATGTTCATTGAAGAGGGCCGTTCGCACCGCGCCCGAAGCACACTTCCATCAGCCGCCGAGCCGGTACGGCCACCACCACAGGAGGACCCTGACATGAACGAGGCACTCTCGAGCGTGACCCTCTCAGCCGGTGACTACACTGCGGAGATCGGTCTGCGCGGCGGGCAGCTCCTACGTCTCACCCACGGCGAGGACAACCTCATCGTCCCGGCAACCAGTGGTGCCGCAGGCTACCCGGGCGCCGTCTTGGCGCCGTGGCCGAACCGGGTGGCCGAGGCGACCTACGCCCACCAGGACATCGTCTACGACCTCGAGGCCAATGAGGAGCGGACCGGTGCAGCTCTGCACGGGCTGCTGACCGATGTCGACCTCACCGTCCGCGCTGAGCACGACGATCATACGGAGTTGGCCGGCATCATCGAGCCCACTTCCGGCTATCCCTTCCGCGTGGAGGTCGTGCTGTTCTACCGGCTCTCACCGGCAACGGGGCTGGCCTCCACGTTCATGGCCCGGTACCGCCCTGATGAGGAGAGCACAGCTGGCGAGGCGGACGCTGACAACTCCGAGAGCGAGGAGGCCGACGTCCTGGAGGAGGACGGCGCGGCCGCTGAGGATGCTGCGGCGGAGGATGCCGCGTTGGAAGATGCTGTGACGGAGGATGCGGCGGAGGATCCTGTGTTGGAGGATGCCGTCGTCGCGGATGAGAGCGCTGGGCACCTCGGGCATGAGGACGCCGCGCGGGTCCAGGATGAGCCGGATTCCGCAGCGGAGCCCGCAGACGCCGCCGAAGCGTCAGCCGAGGCCGAGTTGAGCACTGAGGGCGAGTTAAGCACCGAGGACGACCGTGAGCTGGCCGCCGACGATGAAATGACCGACGACGCAGAGTCAGCGCAGGACGCCGAGGGCCCCAGCGACGTCGAGCCTCTCGACGACTCGGAGCCGAGTGAAGACGCTGAGCTGAGTGAAGAGGCGGAGCCGAGTGAAGACGCTGCGGCCGCACCCGCGGAAGCAGACCCGCTGACGGCGCCTTTCGGAGCCGGATTCCACCCGTACCTCACTGCCGCCGGCGCCGCGTTGCACGAGTGCCGGCTGAGGCTCCCCGCACGGACCGTCCTGACGACGGCGACCTCCGGCCACGTAGAGGGCCGCGAGGCTGTCGCAGGGGACTTCGATCTGAGCCGCGGACCGCTGCTGGGCGACCGGACGATCGACCACGCCTACACTGACCTTCCCGAGGAGGGGTGGTTCGCC
>DXGD01000012.1 GCA_019114115.1 Candidatus Nesterenkonia stercoripullorum | reverse complement strand
CGTGCCGAGACCAGATCGTTCGTGACAGACCGATCCCATATCCTATAGGGTTGCCGCAACTAAAGGGTGACCTGAGTCACTTGCTATGGAGGTGGCTCGAGTCCTAGGGGGTTCTTGTGTTCCCAACAGCTCTCCCGAACTCCTTCAGCAATGGGAGACCCTGCTTCGGAATGATAGAACGCATCCCCGAAGGCACCACGGTGAATCCCTTCATCCTCGGTGCCACCGTGGGAACCACCGCGCACACGTCGTCGCGGTCAACGCATTAGCACAGCAGGAACACGAGGAGCGCGAACCATGAGGAACAACCCCCAGGATCACCCCACGATCAACACCGTCACCGTCGTCGGCGCCGGCTATATGGGCGGTGGGATCGCTCAGTCGCTGGCGCTGGCGGGGTTCACAGTCCAGATCGTCGATGCAGACCCCGACGCTACCGCCAATGGCCTGCGACGCCTCCTCACTGAGGCCCAGGAGTTCGAGGACCAGGGCCTTTACCGCAGTGGTGCCAGCGCCACGATCGAAGCCAACCTGACCGCCGGGACCACGCTCGAGGACGCCGTTGCCACGGCGGACTTCATTGAAGAAGCCGTCTTCGAGGATCCTGCGGTCAAACGGGACGTTCTCGCCAAGATCTCAGCACACGCCCGGCCTGACGCCATCATCGGGACCAATACCTCGACCATCCCCGTTCACACCCTGGTCAGCGCGGTCACGAATCCGGAGCGCTTCCTGACTGTGCACTTCTCCAATCCGGCACCGTTCATCCCTGGCGTCGAACTGGTCTCGGGAGAGGCGACTCGTCCCGACGTCGTCGATGCTGTGAAAGATCTGCTCGAGCGTGCCGGGCGTGAGGGCGCCGAGGTCGCCGACACCCCGGGCATGGTGCTGAACCGCCTCCAGTTCGCCCTCCTCAAAGAGGCCACCAATGTCGTGGAAGAGGGCGTAGCGACACCGGAGGACGTCGACACTATCGTCAGGACGACTTTCGGTTTCCGACTGGGATTCTTCGGGCCTTTCGCCATCGCCGATCAAGCGGGGCTGGACGTATACGCCAAGGGCTTCACGACATTGGAGAATGCTTACGGTGAGCGCCTCAAGGCCCCCGAGATGCTTCGAGACGCGGTGGATTCCGGCCGGCACGGCGTGAAGAACGGCCAGGGGTGGACCGGGGACTTCGACGAGGCACAGAAGGCCGAGCTCATCGCCTACCGGAACCGGGCCTACGCCCGCATGAGCGATCTCCTCGCAGAGCTGGGATCCGCGCCTGTTGGCTCGAAGGATCGGTAAGGGCACCCGATGTCGCCAGCTCCCATGACACAGCAGCTGCCTGGCTTAGCTGAGTGGACCGTTCCCCCGGTGCTCTCAGCCGCGGGCCGCAGCTTCGAACTCTCCACAGGGCCCCTGATGGCCATCGCCGTCGCGGCGATCGCTGTCCTGCTGTTCTTGATCATCAAGCTGAAGCTGCATGCATTCTTCTCGCTGATCATCGTCTCCATCCTCACCGCGCTCGCTGCGGGAATCGCGGTGGACGAAGTGCTCGACGTCGTGATCGAGGGCTTTGGGACGACACTGGGCGATGTCGCCCTGCTGGTCGGCTTCGGCGCCGTGCTGGGACGCCTTGTGGAGGTCTCAGGAGGCGCCCAGGTCCTGGCCGATAAGATGCTGGACCTCTTCGGGGAGAAGCGGGCACCGCTCGCGCTCGGCGTGGCCTCGATGTTCTACGCCTTCCCGATCTTCCTCGATGCCGGGTTCATCGTCATGCTCCCGATCATCTACACGGTGGCCAGGAGACTGCCGGGCGGGTTCATGCTCTACGTCCTGCCATCGATCGGTGCCTTCCTGATGATGCACGCCCTGACCCCTCCACACCCGGGGCCGACGGCGGCAGCAACTGTCATGGGGGCCGACGTCGGCCTGGTCCTCCTAGTAGCCCTGCTCGTGGGCATCCCGACCTGGTACCTGTGCGGCTACCGGCTAGGCCTGCAGCTGGCCAAGAAGTACCCGGATATGGCGGTGCCGAGCCTGCTGGGCGAACCGGACATCACCGACGAGAGCGAACGTCCACGGCTATCGACCGTGCTGCTGTGCCTGCTGCTGCCACTGGGCCTCATCTTCTACAACACCCTGCTCTCCACCCTTGAACAGAACGGGAACATCGGCACCGACAATACGGCGTTCATCATCTCGCAGCTGATCGGACCCACTCCCGCTGCCCTGCTCATCGCGGCGCTGACATCGATGTACCTGCTGTATCTGCGGCCGCGTCGTGGGTCGCGAGGGCTCGGGGACGCGATCTCGGACCTGGTCGACAACGCGCTCGCTCCGGTCTGTTCGATCATTCTGATCACCGGCGCTGGCGGCGCGTTCGGGGCGGTGCTCACTGAAACCGGCATCGGGGACCGTTTCGCGGAGAGCCTGGATGCACTGGGACTGCCGCTTATTCTGGCTGGGTTCGTGGTGGCCATCGGCATTCGCATCGCGCAGGGGTCGGCGACGGTGGCGGCCACGGTGACCGGAGGGATCATGGCTCCCAGTGTCAGTGCGGCTGGCGTCGACGGGATAGCGCTGGCGACCGTGGTCATCGCCGTCGCGGCA
>DXGD01000011.1 GCA_019114115.1 Candidatus Nesterenkonia stercoripullorum | reverse complement strand
TACCAGATCCAGAAGGTCTGGCGCGGGGAACGCCCGCAGGACGGCCGGTTCCGCGAGTTCACTCAGGCCGATATCGACATGGTCGGCGACGGGACGCTGCCTTTCCGCGCCGACGTGGAGATCGCAGTGGTGATGCTCACCGCCCTTCAGGAGCTGGGCATCGGCGAGTTCACGATGCAGGTGAACAACCGCAAGCTCGCTGAGGGCTTCTACCGGGCCATCGGGCTCACCGATTCCGGGGCAGTCCTGCGCTCGATCGACAAATTGCAGAAGATCGGCGCGGAGAAGGTCGCCGCGGAGCTGATCGAGACCACGGGATGTTCCGAAGATCAGGCTCAGCGCGCCCTCGCGCTGGCCAGCGTGCGCACCGCAGACACCAGCTTCGCCGCAACCGCCCGGCAGCTGCTGGCCGAGGCGAGCGAACCGGCCGACGACGACGCCGTCGCACTGTTCGAGGAAGGTCTCGCCGAGCTCAGTGACGTCGTGGACGAGCTCAATAGGCGTCATCCAGGACGGGTCCTGGCTGATCTGTCCATCGCCCGCGGCCTGGACTACTACACCGGCACCGTCTATGAAACGGTGCTTCAGGGGCACGAGAGCCTGGGCTCCATCTGCTCCGGGGGTCGCTACGAGTCCCTGGCCAGCGTCGGCAAACGCACGTTCCCCGGCGTAGGCCTCTCCATCGGTGTCACCCGCTTGGTCTCCCGGCTCCTCGCGGAGAATTCCTTGGAGGCCAGCCGCAGCGTCCCCACAGCAGTATTCGTCGCGCTGCGTGATGATCAGGCCTGGAGCCAGGCTCAGGACACTGCCGCAGCACTGCGACGCCGCGGCATCAATACCGAAGTGGCGCTGAAGGCGGAGAAGTTCGGCAAGCAGATCCGCCACGCGGACCGGCGCGGCATCCCCTTCGTCTGGTTCACCGACGAAGAGGGGCAGCACGAGGTCAAGGACATCCGCAGCGGCGAGCAGCTTCCGGCGGACCCTGCGACGTGGACTCCCCCGCAATCTGACCTGCAGCCCGCAGTACAGCAGTCCCCAGTGCGGCAATCCGCAGTGCAGCGCAGAGCGGAAACGGCTTCCGGTCCCTCCGCTGTGGATTCATCGGCCTGATAGCCCATAGGATCACGGGAGACTCTCACGCGCGTCCGGGGAAGATCTTCCCGGGCACTGACTCACCCATCCGTCTTCATACCCTCGTCTTCACATCCGTCTAGGAAGGACACCGTGCTTCGCACCCATCGAACCGGCGCACTGAGCGCCGAGAACATCGACCAGACCGTCACCCTCACCGGCTGGGTCGCCCGACGTCGCGATCACGGCGGTGTGGCCTTCCTCGATCTGCGTGAGGCCTCCGGCGTGGCCCAAGTGGTTGTCCGTGACGAGGCGGACTTCGACCAGTTGCGCAACGAGTACGTCCTCCAGGTGACCGGCACGGTGCGGCGCCGTCCGGCCGGCAATGAGAACCCCGCCCTGGCCTCAGGGGATGTTGAGGTGATGGCCGATACGGTCACCGTGCTCAACACGGCGGCTCCGCTGCCGTTCCAGGTCGATGAGCACGTCGAAGTCGGCGAGGAGGCTCGCCTGCGGCACCGGTACCTGGACTTGCGCCGCGAGCGCCCCCAGCGCGCGATCCGGCTGCGTTCCGAGGCCAACCGCGTGGCCCGTGAAGTCCTGGCGGCTCAGGAGTTCGCAGAGATCGAGACGCCTACGCTCACCCGGTCCACCCCAGAAGGAGCGCGGGACTTCCTGGTCCCGGCGAGGCTGGCCCCGGGCTCCTGGTATGCCTTGCCTCAGTCGCCTCAGCTGTTCAAGCAGCTGCTGCAGGTCGGCGGGTTCGAGAAGTACTACCAGATCGCGCGGTGCTACCGGGATGAGGATTTCCGGGCCGATCGGCAGCCCGAGTTCACCCAGCTCGATATCGAGGCCAGTTTCGTCGAGCAGGACGACATCATCGCGCTGGCCGAGTCGATCGTGCGCAGGCTCTGGAAGCTCATCGACGTCGAGCTGCCAGCGCAGATCCCTCACCTGAGCTACTGGGATGCCATGGCCCGCTATGGCTCGGACAAGCCCGACCTGCGTTTCGACCTGGAGCTGACTGAGCTCACCGAGTACTTCGCGGAGACCCCGTTCCGCGTCTTCACCGCACCATACGTCGGCGCCGTGGTCATGCCTGGGGGCGCCTCGCAGCCGCGTCGCACCCTGGATGCCTGGCAGGAATGGGCCAAACAGCGCGGCGCCAAGGGGCTGGCCTATGTGCTGGTCCAGGAGGACGGCACTCTCGGCGGGCCGGTGGCCAAGAACATCTCCGAACAGGAGAAGGCTGGACTGGCCGAGGCCGTGGGCGCCTCCCCCGGCGACTGCATCTTCTTCGCCGCTGGTGAGACCGGCCGCTCGAGGGCGCTGCTCGGCGCAGCGCGGCAGGAGATCGCCGAGCGGGTCGGGCTCATCGACTACGACGCCTGGTCCTTCGTCTGGATCGTGGATGCCCCCATGTTCGAGTCCACGGATGCGGCCC
>DXGD01000179.1 GCA_019114115.1 Candidatus Nesterenkonia stercoripullorum | reverse complement strand
CGGCGCTCGACCCGTTCACGACGGCGACCGTCCTGCAGTACCTCGCGGACGTGAACCGCGAGTTCGGGATCACCGTGGTGATCGTGACCCATGAGATGGAAGTCATCAAGGCCCTCGCAGACCACGTCGCGGTGATGGAGGACGGCAGCATCGTGGAGCGGTTCGCCGCCTCGGCGCTCCACGACGAAACCTTCACCCCGCAGACCGCCATCGGCCAGTACCTGGTCAGCCAAGGCATCTCCGTCCGGCGGGACCGGCATGCCGACCAGCAGGTGGCAGCCGGCAGTCCCGAATCTCTGGCCGCTTGGCCAGACGCCGATGAGGTGCCCGTCCCGGCAGGTGCGGCGAGCGGCGGGGCTGAGCGCGAGGTCGTGCGGGGAGGTGTGCGCTGATGGATCGCCTCATCGAGCTGCAGCCTGAGTTCGCCCAGGCCATGGGGGAGACCGTGCTCATGATCGCCGTCGCCATCCCGCTGGCGGTGCTCATCGGGACGCCGCTGGGGATCTGGCTCTTCATCCACGCGCCGGGCGGGATCGCGCCGCTGCCGAAAGTGCACGCAGTCGTCGATGCGGTGGTCAACACGATACGGTCGTTCCCGTTCCTGATCCTGCTGATCGCCATCATCCCGTTCACCCGGCTGCTGGTCGGCACGACAGTCGGCACGGCGGCCGCGATCGTGCCGCTGACGGTGAACGCCATCCCGTACTTCGCGCGACTCGTGGAGCAGAACATCACGCAGCTGGGCAGCGGGGCGGTCGAAGCCTCACGGGCCATGGGTGCCACACGCGGGCAGATCATCCGCAATGTCCTGCTCGTCGACGCGAAGCCCGCCATCATCGGCTCCATCACGATCACCACCGTCAGCTTCATCTCGTATTCGGCGATGGTCGGACTCGTGGGAGGCGGCGGGATCGGCGATTTCGCGATCCGCTACGGCTACTACCGCTACGAGACGGTGGTCATGATGGCTGCCATCGTGCTGATGGTGCTGCTGGTCACCCTGGTCCAGTTCGGCGGAACGCGGATCGCGCGGCTCACCGACAAACGACTCTGATCCACCGCCGCAGCCGCGTGGTCCCAGCTGGGCCACGCGGAAGACGGCCAGGTCCTCGGCTCGCATGGCTCGAGCCGGCGGACTGACTGCCTGAAATGCCCATTTGCGGCCACCCTGAGCCGCGCCCACTAGAGAAAGCAGCACCATGCACTTGAGTGACTCCTCCGCGAGCTTTCGCTCCTCGCCAGTTGCCGAATTCCGGCGTCGTTCCGTGATCCTGGGGGCGGTGACCGGGGCGACGCTGCTGACGCTCTCCGGTTGCGGCCTGGCGGATGCCTCCGGCGGAGAGGACCGCACGATCAGCATGATCGTCACCGAGTCGGCCACCTACCAGGAGCCCACCGAACTGGTGAAAGAAGCGCTCGCTGAGGACGGCTGGACCTTGGAGACCACTTACGTCACCGACATCATCCAGCCGAATCAGGCGGTGAGCCAGGGCGAATACGACGCGAACTTCTTCCAGCACCTGGCCTATCTGAGCCAGTTCAACGAGGACAACGGCACCGAGGTTGCACCGGCCTTCTCGGTGTACTACGCACCCAGCGGGATCTTCTCGCTCGAGCACGACTCGGCCGAGGACCTCCCGGAGGGGGCGCAGATCTCGCTGGCCGTGGACACCGCCAACAACGGCCGCGGCATCAAGCTCCTCGCCGATGCGGGTCAGCTGGAGATCGACGAGTCGGTGCCCGTCACCGAGCTCTCGCAGAAGGACATCACCTCCAACCCGAAGAACTTCGAGTTCATCGAGGTGGACCAGCAGTCCCTGGCGCAGACGCTCTCCGATGTGGACGCCGGCTTCGGCTTCTCCCGGCTGGTGGCCGAGGCAGGCCACGACGTCGAAGAGACCTCCCTGATCCTCGAGGACGACGACGAGGTCAAGCTCCCCTACACCGTCGTCGTCGCAGGCGCCCCGGGCTTCGCCGACACGGAGAAAGCCCAGGTCCTTGAGGACGCATTCCAGTCCGAAGAAGTCCAGCAGTGGTACGCCGACTACCTCGACGGATCGACGGAGTTCACCGAAGAGGTCACCCTGGAGAACTCCGCCGACATCTGGGAGGACTTCAGCTCATGAGCCGCTCCACCACAGCCACCCTCCTGCCTGGTTCGACGCGTCAACGCGCCGGCGTCGAACTCTCTATGCCCTCCCGGCGGCGCCTGACTCGCGGTGTACTGGGCATCGCCGCGGTCGGCGTCGCCGGGAGTCTCACCTCCTGCGGTCTCGCCGGTGGTGAGGACAGGACGATCACGATGATCGTCACCGAATCAGGGCCGTTCCAAGGCCCGACCGAGATCGTCCAGGACCTGCTCGAAGAAGACGGATGGACGCTGGAGACCACCTACGTCACCGACATCATCCAGCCCAACCAGGCGGTGAGCCAGGGGGAGTACGACGTCAACTACTTCCAGCACCTGGCCTATCTGAAGCAGTTCAACGATGACAACGATCTGGCGATCGACCCGCTGTTCTCCGTCTTCCAAGCACCGGCGGGACTGTACTCAGAGCAGCACGACTCGCTGGAGGACCTTCCCGACGGCGCGCAGATCGCCCTCCCCGTGGACACCGCCAACAACGGGCGGGGCCTGAAGATGCTCCACGACGAGGGCCTGCTCGAGGTCGACGAGTCAGCCGAGATCACCGAGCTCTCCCAGGCCGATATCGAGTCCAACCCGCACGATTTCGAGTTCATCGAAGTCGATCAGCAGTCGCTGGCGCAGACGCTTCCCGATGTCGACGCCGGTTTCTCCTTCACCCGGCTGATCGCCGAATCCACTCTCGACGTCGACGCCGAGGACCCGCTCATCATCGAGGACGACGCCGAGGCGCAGCTTCCCTTCACCGTCGTCATCGCTGCTGCAGAGGACTTCGAGGAGCAGGAGCCGGAGAAGGCCGAAGCCTTGCGCGAGGCGTATCAATCGCCTGAAGTGCAGGAGTGGTTCGACTCCTATATCGGGGGCTTGAAGAACACCGCTTTCGACATAGACATCGATGAGGTCTGGGAAGACTTCAACGCATCATGAGGAGACAGATATGACCACGACCGCGACGCGCGAGCTGCCAGCGCTCGACCCGCAGCTGCCCGAGGACCTGCTCGGTCGCCTTGCCGAGAACGCTGTCCGCCGGGAGCTCAACCGCGAGCTTCCCTACGCCGAAGTCGCCGAGCTCGATGCCGCCCGCTTCGGCGCGCTGCGGGTTCCGCGGGAATACGGCGGGGCCGGCGCCAGCGTGCCGGAGGTGGTGCGTGAAGTGGTCCGGCTGGCGGAGGCGGACTCGAACATCGCTCACCTCTACCGGGGCCACTTCGGGTTCGTCGAGTCCCTGGCCTTCCAGCCGGAATCGGTCCAGCAGCAGTGGTACCCCGTCGTCGCCTCGGGGCAGACGGTCGGAAACGCCTCCACGGAGAAATCCGGGAACTCCCTGGGCCAGCTCAACACGGTGCTGCTGCGTCGCGCCGACCGGTGGCGGCTGACCGGTGAGAAGTTCTACACCACCGGCACGATCTTCTCCGACTACACCCGGGTCTCCGCCGCGGGAGAGAGCCGCGAGGACGGGCGACGCTTTGCCGTCGTCGCGACTGCGGCAGATGGCGTGACAGTCATCGACGACTGGGACGGGTTCGGCCAGCGGCTCACCG
>DXGD01000178.1 GCA_019114115.1 Candidatus Nesterenkonia stercoripullorum | reverse complement strand
CGTGCCGCGGCGCGGGGGAGCTGCGTGAGGTCGGTGCCCTCGACCAGGACCGTGCCGGAGGTGATCGGGGCGAGGCCCACGACCGCCTTGCCGATGGTGGACTTGCCCGATCCTGATTCCCCGACCAGGCCGACCACGCTGCCGGTCGGCACGGAGAAGCTGACGCCGTCCACCGCGCGCATGCCCTGGCGGCGCCAGGAGCGTCGATACTGGACGACGAGGTCCCTCACCTCGAGCGAGGCGGGTGCTGCATCCTCCTCGGAAGCGGGCTCGGCGATGTCATCCGGCGGCTGCGGGACGGCGTCCAGCAGCGTGCGCGTGTAGGAGTGCTTCGGGGAGTCGAACAGCGCATGCGCCTCTCCGGTCTCCACGACCGTCCCCTGCTTCATCACGACGATGCGATCAGCCATGTCGGCGATCACCCCCATGTCGTGGGTGATCAGCAGGATCGAGAGGCCGCGCCGGTCGCGCAGCTCGCGCAGGACGGCGAGGATCTCCGCCTGGATCGTGACGTCGAGCGCCGTGGTCGGCTCGTCGGCGATGATCAGGTCCGGGTCGTTGATCAGGGCCATCGCGATCACCGCCCGCTGGCGCATGCCGCCGGACCACTGATGGGGGTACTGCTTCGCCCGGTTCTCGGGGTCGGGCACGCCGACCTGCGCCAGGGTCTCGATCATCCGACGACGGGCTTCGGCTCGGCCGGCGCCGCGGTGGTGGATGCGGTAGGCCTCCTCGATCTGCGCACCGATCGAGACGACGGGATCGAGGGTCGTCATGTGGTCCTGGAAGACCATCGCGATGCGGCGACCGCGGATGGTGCGCATCTGCCGTGCGCTGAGCGTCGCCAGATCGACGCGCTCGAAGTCGATGCCGCCCTCCACGATGCGTGCGGTGGGGGGAAGGATCCGCAGCACGCTCAGAGCGGTCATGCTCTTGCCGGACCCCGATTCGCCGACGACGCCGACGATCTCGCCCTTGTGCACATCGAGCGACACCGACTCGAGGATCCGTGCCGTGCCGTGCGGGGTGGAGATGTCGAGCGTGAGGTCCCGGACCGACAGCAGGGGATCGGACGCGGCCTCGTCGGGGCGCCGCTCCGGCGCGTCAGTCTGCTCCAGTCCGTCGGGCCGGTTCGTCTCGTGTGTCATCTCAGCTGTTCTTCCGGGGGTCGATGGCGTCACGGATGCCGTCGCCGACGGCCATCGCCGACAGGACGGTGAGGGCGATCATGAGGCCCGGCGGCACCCACAGCCACGGCATCGACGACAGGACGGTCAGGGACTGCGCCTCGTTGAGCATGTTCCCCCAGCTGGACTGCGGGGGCTGGACCCCGGCGCCGAGGAACGACAGCGAGGACTCCAGCAGCACGGACTCCGCCACCAGCAGGGTCGCCGAGACCACGATCGGCGGCAGCGCACCCGGCAGGAGGTGTCGGGACAGGATGAAGGAGGTCCGGGAGCCGATCGCCCGCGCCGCCTGGACGAACTCCTCCTCCCGCAGGCTGAGGACCACGCCCCGGGCGATGCGTGCGGGGGTCGGCCAGGCGAGCCCCGCGATCACGAGGATCAGCATCGGCACGCTCGGACCGATCACGCCGGCCAGGACGATGATCACGAGGACCGCCGGCAGGGACAGCATGATGTCGATGACGCGGCTGATGATCCCGTCCACGAGCCCGCCGAACCATCCGGCCAGGACGCCGACCAGGGTGCCGAAGGCGACCGCCGTCAGCGCCGCCGAGAACCCCACCATGAGGGAGACCTGACCGCCGGCGAGGAGGCGGGAGAACACGTCGCGACCTGTCGAATCCGTCCCCAGCAGGTGCGCGCCGGACGGGGGCTGCCGCACGCCGGCGAGATCGATGGCGGTGGGCGGGTAGGGGCTGATCACGGGGGCGAGGATGCTCGCCAGCACCGTGAGCAGCAGAGCCGCTGCGCCGATCATCGCCGCCGGGTTGCGGAGGAAGCGGCGCAGGGCGAGCCTGTCCGGCGAGGACTCCTCTGCGGAGGGCACGAGGTCCGTGGTCATGGCGGGGTCGAGACCTTGGGTCGTCATCAGGCAGTCCTCACCCTCGGGTCGATGATGGTGTAGCAGACGTCGGCGATCAGGTTGCAGATCAGCACGAGCAGGGCGACGTACAGGCCGAACCCGATGAGGATCGGGTAGTCGCGGTTGGTCAGCGCGTAGATCGCGAGCTGGCCCATGCCGGGCCAGGCGAAGATCTGCTCGAGCACGACGGCGCCGGAGAGGGAGCCGGGGATCGTCAGCGCGAGCACCGTGATCAGCGACATGAGGCTGTTGCGCAGCGCGTGGCCGAGTGCCCGCACCGGTGTTCCGCCCTTGGCGATGATCGTGCGGACGTAGTCCTTCCCGAGCTCCTCGAGCACGCCCGAGCGCACGTAGCGGGTGAACGCCGCGGCGTTGGCGAGGGCGAGCAGACCCACCGGCATGACCATGTGCGTCATCAGGTCCCCGAGGCCGTCGGACCCCGGTGAGTGCATCCCCGAGGAGGGCAGGACCTGCAGCCGCACCGCGAAGGTGTAGATGGCGAGCATGCCCAGGAAGAAGCTCGGCACGGAGATCGCCACGACGCTCACGGAGCTGACCGTGTAGTCCACCGCGGTGTTCCGGCGCACCGCCGCGATCACGCCGGCCGGCACCGCGATCAGCAGGCCGATGGTGAGCGCGAGTCCCATCAGCAGGGCCGTCGGGCCCAGCCGGTCGACGAGGAGGTCGCCGACCGGCTGGCCGTTGGTGTACGAGAAGCCGAGATCCCCTGTCAGCAGCCCCCCGAGCCATCGCACGAACTGCACGGCGAGCGGCTGATCGAGGCCGAGTCGTTCGCGGGCGGCCTCGGTGAACGCCTCGCGATCGGGGCCGGACACCTCCGGAGGCACCATCATCTCGACCGGATCGCCGGGGGCGAGACGGACGAGTGCGAACAGTCCCACCGCGATGAGCAGGAAGACCGCGACGCTCGACAGGAGACGTGTCAGGAGGACTCTCACCATGGGATCAGCCCGTCACGGTCCATTCGGCAGCGTTCCAGAAGCCGGCGGCGAAGTCGCCGTGCGGCGCGAAGCCCTCGATCCGGTCGCTGGTCGCCCAGAGCGTGTCCGGCACGTACAGCCACAGATAGGGCACCATCTCGTTGTCCCGACGCACCGCGTCCTGGTAGATGCCCTCGCGCTCGGCCTCGTCGGCCGTCACCGCGCCCTCCTCCAGCAGGGTGTCGAGCTCCGGGTCGCAGAACAGGGACGTGTTGCCGCCGGCCGGGAAGACGGCGTCGCAGCGCAGAGCGTTGGCCGACACCGTGGGATCGGGCGTGTAGTTCCCGCCGCCGGAGACCATCAGGTCGTACTCCGAGTTCTCGATCAGCTCCAGCTGGTTGGCGGCCTCGATCTGGTTGGCGACCGCGTTGATGCCGATCGCCTTGAGGTTCTCGAGGACGACCTGGACGGCTGCATCGCGGTCGGCAGTCCCCGGGATCCAGCTCACCGTGAGCTCCTCGGAGAAGTCGAACCCGGCCTCCTCGAGGAGGGCCTTGGCCGCCTCGGGGTCGTAGTCGTAGGTCTCGAGATCGTCGGGGATCGCCCAGGGGGTCATGATCGTGCTGTTGAGCACCTCGCCGTGGCCTCCGAGGACGCCGTCGATGATGCCCTGGCGGTCGATGGCCTTCAGGAGACCCTGACGGATCCTCTCGTCCTCGAAGGTGTTGAAGTTCACCAGCATGCGCAGGAAGCCGGCAGAGGGCGCCGAGCTGACGTCGACGCCGTCGAGCCCTTCGACGGTCTCGAGATCCTGCGGCGAGATCTGCACGGTGTCGATCTCCCCCGTGGCGAGCTGCGCCGTGGCGACGTCGCTGGTGAGCATCTGGAGGTAGAGCGTGTCGATGCCGACCTCGGTCCAGTACTCGGGGTTGGCCTCGAGCACGACGTTCTGGTCGACGTTGAACTCCGACATCGTGTACGGCCCGGAGCTGACGCTGGGCAGATCGAAGAACTCGTGGTCCATGATCGCGCTGGGCTCCACGTCGCCGAGGACGTGCTCGGGGAGGATGCCGTATCCGGTGCCGAAGAGGGCGAGGAAGCCGGGGGCCGGCTCCTCCAGGGTGATCGTCACCGTCTGGTCGTCCTCGGCCACGAGGCCCTCGAGCTCCTCGGCCTCGCCGTCGCGGAACTCCTGGTATCCCACGACCCCGGCGAACGGTGCGGAGTTGGGGCTCGCGACGTCCGGGTCGGCGAACAGGTTGTAGGTGAAGACGACGTCCTCGGCGGTGATCGGCTCACCGTCGCTCCACGTCGCGTCCTCGCGGAGGTGGAAGGTGTAGGTGGTGGCATCCTCTGAGACGTCCCACGACTCGGCCAGGCGCGGGACCGGCTCGAAGTCCGGGTCCATCGTGAACAGCCCGTCGTAGACGAGCGACATGGTCAGCTGCTCGGCGCCCTGGCCGGGCGCGAGCGGATTGAAGTGGACCGGCTTCTGGTACAGGTGGAGGTTGGCCGAGGTGGCGTCATCGCCCCCGGCACCGGTTCCTCCGGTGCAGCCGACCAACAGGACCAGGGCGGCGCTGAGCGCTGCGGCGGCAGTGGCTGTACGTGATCGCATCATTGCTCCTCGTGACTGATGGGTGGGGACCTGCGTGCACCGGGCGGTGCGGTCGTGCGGTCGTGCGGGTAGTGCGTCTATCGGGCAGTTCCGGTCCGGGCGGCGTCGTCCGCCACGACGGGGGTGGACAGCGCGCCGAGCCCGCGGACCTCGGCGACCATGCGGTCGCCGGGCGCGAGGAATCGGCCGGTCGTGGCGCCGACCCCGGAGGGGGTGCCGGTGAGGATCACGTCCCCGGGATGCAGGGTCATGAGGCGGGAGCTGAAGGAGATGAGCTCCGCGACCGTGTGGACCATGTCCGTCGAGCTCCCGTCCTGCA
>DXGD01000177.1 GCA_019114115.1 Candidatus Nesterenkonia stercoripullorum | reverse complement strand
GGTTGGGCTGGTTGTAGTCGTCGAAGTTCACGATCTCGACGTCGATGTCCAGCTCCTCCTGGGCGAGCTCAGCGAACTCGCGGTTGGTGTCGTCCTGCGCGACGACGCCGATGCGGATCGTCCCATCGTCGTTGTCATCCCCGCCGCCGAAGACGCTGCAGCCGGTCACGGCCAGCGCCAGCGCTGACCCTGCCGCTGCTGCCGAGGCAGTACGACGGCCCAGCACGGCGCTGCGGGGCTGTGGACGAGATGTGGTGTGAGTGGACATGGAGCCTCCTGGGCACAGGTGATGGTGTCGGCTCTCCACGTGGCGAGCCGGAGGTGAAACGAAAAGAGCGTCAGGCCGATAGGTGCTGGATACCTGTCGCTGCGTGATGATCTCTGGTGATGCCCGCTCCGCATGCGCCGCCCGGAGCAGCTCCCCTGCGGGTGGGGGCGAAGGTGACGATCCTTTCCTCGTTGCTCTTGCCCGCCCTTGTGCTGCCCGGTGTCCTGCGAGGAGAAGTCTTGCGAAGACAGGGGGCCGTGTGAACGAGCCGCTTCGTGATCCGGAACCACCCGTGAACATGGGGTTGGCGAGTGACCGCTGACGGATCGGCTGGCTCCTGCGCGGAGCCGTGGTCACTTCTCGTGAAGCAGTCTTAGCGTAACCGACGGAGACGCTGTGCGTCACCTTCGAGGCCGGGCGGAGGTCTCACTACGTCATAGTCCGGCCGATCCGGCGTGGGCCAGGAGGTCCTCCAGCAGGTGCAATGCAGCGACCTTCTCCAGCGGGGAGTTCTTGTTGCCGCATTTCGGCGACTGGATACAGCTCGGGCACCCGAACTCGCAGGCGCACCCGCGGATGGTCTCGGCCGTGGCGGCGATCCACTGCTGCGCCGCGGTGAAGCCCCTTTCTGCGAAACCGGCACCCCCGGGGTGGCCGTCGTAGACGAAGATGGCCGGCGTCTCAGTATCTCGATGCAGCGCTGTGGAGACCCCTCCGATGTCCCACCGGTCAGAGGACGCGACCAGGGGGAGCATGCCGATCATGGCATGCTCGGCAGCGTGCAGCGCGCCCGGGACCTGTTCCGGTACGACGCCGCCGGCAGCCAGCACCGTCTCAGCAGCGCTGATCCACATGGCCTTGGTCTGCAGCGTGGAATCAGGCAGCTCGAGCGGCTCGTCGGAGATCACCTCGCTGGTCCCCAGCGCCTTGCGCTGAAACCCGACGACGGCGCTGGTCACCTCCACGGAGCCGAAGTGCAGCGTGTAGTCGCCCCAGACGACAGCGCGTTGCGTGGCGATGACTTCGATGGATGTGGTCTCCCGCGCCTGGGTGTAGTACGGCGGCGTAGCCGGTGTGGCCAGCACGGCATGGTGCTCGGTGTCGAGCTCCTCGACGACGTAGCTGCGGCCCTGGTGGACGTAGACGGCACCTGGGTGTGCTTGGGAGAAGACCTGGGCGCCTCCGATATCGCCGATGACGTTGCCGTCGTCAGCGTCCACGATGGTGAACTGGCCGGCGCCGTCCGAGCGCAGCTTCACCCACTCGGCGGCGGAGGCGTCGTCGTAGGCGAAGAACCAGCCACGCGGCCGGCGTCGCAGGTAGCCCTGCTCGGTGAGCGAGGCGATGAGTTCCGCTGAGGATTCGAAAAGGTCGAAGTCGGCAGGGGTCAGTGGCAGCTCCTGGGCAGCAGCGAGCAGATGCGCGGCGGCCACATGCGGGTTCCCGGGGTCGGTGACCGAGTCCTCGACGCTGACGTCGAAGATCGACTCCGGGTGGTCCAGCAGGTAGGCATCCAGCGGGTCATCGCCGGCGATGAAGAACGCCGCACCGCGCTGACCTGCGCGTCCGGCTCGGCCGAGCTGCTGGAAGAAGGAGGCGCGAGTTCCCGGCCACCCGGCGATGATGACCGCGTCGAGCCCTGAGATATCGATGCCCAGCTCGAGCGCCGGCGTCGAGGCGACGCCGAGAAGGTCCCCGGCACGCAGAGATCCTTCCAGGTCACGCCGCTCCTCGCGGAGGTACCCCGAGCGATAGGCAGCGACGCGGCCGCGCAGGTCCATATCGATCTCGGCCAGGTGCTCGCTGGCGATCTGCGCGATCGTCTCAGCACCGCGCCGCGACTTGATGAAGGCCAGCGTCCGCCGCCCCGCAAGGACCAGGGTGGTGAGCATGTCGGCGGCCTCCACGGTCAGGCTTCGCCGCAGTGGGGCGTCGTGATCCCCGGTCATCGAGGAATAGGTGGACTCCCAGAGGTAGACGTCCACTGCGGCGTGCGGTGAGCCGTCGGCGGTGATGGCGTGCGGATCCGCCCGCCCGGTCAGTCGCGCGAACGACCCCGCGGGATCGGCGCTGGTCGCGGAGGCACCGGCGAATACCGGCGAGGATCCGTAGTGCTCGCACACGCGGCGGAGCCGGCGCAGCAGCAGCGCGATATGCGATCCGAAGACGCCCCGGCAGCTGTGGGCCTCGTCGATCACCACGTACCGCAGCCGGGCGAGGAAACGCGCCCAGGCACGGTGATTGGGCAGGATGCCGATATTGAGCATATCCGGGTTGGTCAGCACGATATTGGCGTGATCGCGGACCCAGCGGCGCTGATCCGCGGCGGTATCGCCGTCGTACGACGCCGGCCGGATCCCCCCGGCCGGCCCGCTGCGCCCTACGGCCTCGGCGATGCGGGTCAGGGCGCTGAGCTGGTCGGCCGCGAGGGCTTTGGTCGGGGACAGGTAGAGGACGGTGGCCTCCCCGGAAGGGTGCGCGGCGATCCCCTCGGCTGGCGCCGCCCCGCAGATCGCGGCGAATCCGGGCAGCTGCGTCGCCAGCGATTTGCCGGAGGCAGTGCCGGTGGCCAGGATCGTGTCCGCTCCGCGATGCAGATGCTCCGCGGACTCGCTCTGGTGGGTGTAGAGCGTATGCGTGCCCAGGACCGCCAGACCTGCGCGCACGTCATCAGGAACCCACTGCGGCCACGAACCGTCTCTGGCGTGCCTGGCCGGAAGGCTGCGGATGTGCCGCAGCGGCCCGTCATCGCTGGCCGTCGTGGGAAGCCCGGCCCGCCGCAGGAGCTCTGCTGGCTGGTCCGGGGAGTTCACAGGTCGGCTGCCTCGATGAGGGGATTCCTCGCAGGTGCGCTCACTCCACAGTGTCGTCGAACTGCGAGTGCGAGGAGCGAGACGGTTCGCCGTCCTGGGCGCCGAAGACGTGGACCGAGCCCAGCGGCGTCCAGCCGAGGTACTCATAGAGCTCCACGCCTTCGCCGGTGGCCACCAGGAGCCCTTCATCCACATCGGATTCCAGCGCGATGGCGATGAGTGCCCTGGTCACATAAGTACCGAGCCCTTGGCGGCGGTAGTCATCGGCGGTGAAGATGCGATCGAGGACGGCGTGATGCTCGACGACGGCGACCCGGCCCCGAGCCGCGACCGCGTCGCCGTCGTAGACGGTGAACAGGGTCCACCCGTCGAAATCTTCACGGACGCCGGTGAACCCTTCGGGGGCGATCGGGTCCTCGACGTCCTGGGTCCCCATGTCGACGACCATCAGGCGTTCCTCATTGCTGATCAGCTCAAGATCGCCGAGTGCGCCGCGCGGCGGCGTGCCCTCCTTCGGGCTGAGGATGACTGTCAGAAGTCGGCCCGGGACTTTGGCGACAGCCTGGGCAGCAGTGCGCAGCCGGTCCTCCGCCGGTGCGTGGAGCACGTATTCCCACTCGTCAGAATCGCCTGTGCGCAACGCGAGATGCAGCTCGCCATCGTGCTGGACATCGTAGTCGTGGGTACGTGACCAGCCGGTGACCCACGTGCGGATGAGGGCATCGCTCAGCTCAGAAGTCATGCCACGACTGTATATAAAAATATCGCGGGGAGGGAGTGCTGCGCACAACGAGTTCATAAAGATCGTGGGTGTGCCACGCTGGTGAGTTCACAAAGATCATGGGACCACAGCCGCCCGGCGCGCACCACGGTACCCTTGAGACAGTGAGTATCTCGCGGATTGTCCTCTATTACACCTTCACCCCGCTGGCCGACCCTGAGGCGGTGCGGCTGTGGCAGCACGCCATCTGCCGGGAGCTCGGCCTGACCGGGCGCATCCTCGTCTCACCGCAGGGCATCAACGGGACGGTGGGCGGCGAGCTCAAGGCCGTGAAGTCCTATGTGAAGCAGACGCGCGCTTATGCCCCGTTCAAGGACATGGCGTTCAAATGGTCTGAGGGCGGTGCTGCGGACTTCCCCCGGCTCTCCGTGAAGACCCGGCCCGAACTCGTGGCCTTCGGCGCTGGAGGAGAGATCGAGGTCGATGAGAACGGCGTCGTCGACGGGGGAACGCACCTCAGACCGCACCAGGTGCACGAGCTCGTCGAGCAGACAGAGGCCGGTGGCGGCGAGGTGACGTTCTTCGACGGCCGCAACACGATGGAAGCCGCTATCGGGCGCTTCAGGAACGCCGTCGTGCCTGAGGTCGAGACGACGCGGGATTTCGTCGCGGAACTGGACTCTGGCGCCTATGACCACCTGAAGGACAAGCCAGTGGTCACCTACTGCACCGGCGGGATCCGCTGCGAGGTCCTCTCAGCCCTGATGGTCAAACGCGGGTTCAATCAGGTGTACCAGATCGACGGCGGCATCGTGCGCTACGGCGAGGCCTACGGCGACGACGGCCTGTGGGAGGGCGAGCTCTACGTCTTCGACTCCCGGATGGCGACGGCGTTCTCACCGAACGCCAAGACCCTCGGCTGCTGCAGCGTCTGCGGCTCGCCCACCAGCCAGTATCTGAACTGCTGTGATCCTGGGTGCTCCACGTTGCAGCTGTACTGCACGAACTGCCAGCACATCCCCGCGCTCGAACGGTGCACCACCTGCACGACCCGGCGGGCAGCGTCTGACAAGGTGGCCCAGTGACCGGCACGACGCCTGCTCCCGCAGCAGACCCCGAGCGCATCGCTGACCTGCGCCGAGACCTGATCGAGGCCGACTACACCAACGACGGCGTCGCCGCCCTGCTCGGCGCCGACGTCGTGCAGGCGCTCGACCGCGATCAGATCGCCCCTGGTCAGCTGCGCATCGCCGAGCTGGTGGGCCGAGCGGGCGACGGCGTCCAGGATCGCCTCGCAGTGCTCGTCTCCTTCTGGCTGCTCGACGTGCCGGTGACGCGTGCGCAGCTGGATGCGGCGCTGCCGCGCACCGGGGCCACCGGCCTGCAGGAGCTGGGGCTGCTTCAGCCGGTGGCTTCCCGGCATTCCGGCGCGCCGAAGCTGCCCAGCGGCGAGCTCCTTCCGACGGCAGCCGTCTGGGGACCCGCCGTCGAGCTGCGTCCCTATCAGAGCGAACGCAGCACACGCGGACCTGACGGTGACCGGCGCAGCCCCACGGAGACGCACCCCACAGCCCAGCACCCCACAGCCCAGCACCCCACAGCCCAGCACCCCACAGCCCA
>DXGD01000176.1 GCA_019114115.1 Candidatus Nesterenkonia stercoripullorum | reverse complement strand
CGAGGCATAGACTGTACAAAAAA
Organism: Candidatus Nesterenkonia stercoripullorum; assembly: GCA_019114115.1. Taxonomy (GTDB): domain Bacteria; phylum Actinomycetota; class Actinomycetes; order Actinomycetales; family Micrococcaceae; genus Nesterenkonia; species Nesterenkonia stercoripullorum. The sequence continues at coordinate 4,142 of DXGD01000176.1, read as the reverse complement.
ACAGTCATAACAAGCCATGAAAACCGCCACTGCGCCGTTACCACCGCTGCGTTCGGTCAAGGTTCTGGACCAGTTGCGTGAGCGCATACGCTACTTGCATTATAGCTTGAATCGCCCCGGGTTTGTTAGAGGCTCGCAAGTGCCGCGTCGGCAGTCGCCGGCACGGTCTGGTGGTGATGGTAGTTCTCTTCGAGCTCGACGGGCGGGATCATGCCGATCTCGCCGTGGAGTCGTCGGTGGTTGAACCAGTCGATGTATTCCGCGGTCGCGATCTCGAGCTCGTCGATGTTCTTCCAGGGCCCGTGGTTGCGGACCAGCTCCGCTTTGAACAGCGAGTTGAAGGCCTCGGCCAGGGCATTGTCATAGGAGTCGCCGGTCGAGCCGACTGACGCGACTGCCCCGGCTTCCGCGAGGCGCTGGGTGTAGCGGACAGCGACGTACTGGACGCCCCTGTCGCTGTGGTGCGTGAGCCCGGAGACGTCGTGGCCTGCGTGCTCGCGAGTCCAGATGCCCATCTCCAGCGCGTCCAGGGCGAGGTCGGTCCGCAGCGACTTCGACAGCTGCCAGCCGACCACGCGGCGGGAGAACACATCGATGACGAACGCGGCATAGACCCAGCCCGCGAACGTGCGGCAGTAGGTGATGTCCGCGACCCACAGCTGGTTCGGAGCGGTCGCGGTGAAGTCACGTTCGACCAGGTCAGGACGGGAGTCTGGACCGTCGCCGGGGAGCGTTGTCCGCGGGCCCTTCTCTCGGCTGATCCCGCGCAGCCCCTCGGCTCTCATCAACCGTTCCACGGTGCAGCGTGCGACCGAGATACCTTCCCGGCGCAGCTGAGCGTGGAGCTTCTTCGCGCCGTAGACCCCGAAGTTCTTCGCGTGAACGCGCCGGATCTGAACCAGCAGTTCCCGATCACGGACCGCCCGCTTCGAGGGCGGGCGGGTCTTGAAGGCGTAGTAGGTGCTCGGCGCGATCTGCGTGCCTGCTGCGGTGAGCGTGCGGCAGATCGGCTCGACGCCGAACTCATGCTTGTACTGGTCGATGAACTGGACGATCAACGCTGTGGGCGGTCGAGCTCCGCTGCGAAAAAAGCCGAGGCCGACCGCAGGATCGCGTTCGCCCGGCGCAGCTCGCGCACTTCCTTCTCCAGCTCAGCGAGTCGCTCGGCATCGCTGGTCGTGGTCCCGGGACGGTGTCCGCCGTCGATCTCGGCCTGCACGACCCAGTTCCTTAGCGTCTCGGGATTGATCCCGAGCTGCTCGCCTACTCGGCGGAACGTTCCCGACCTCGTCGCGGGGTCCAGCCGCGCTTCCACGGCCATCCTCGTGGCCCTCTCCCGAAGCTCATCGGGGTACTTCCTCGGTGCTGCCATGCTCCTCATCCTCCCGTGGGATCAGAGCCTCCACCAGACCCGGGGCGATTCACTACTGCCGCGCTCTGCGGGCTTGCCGCCGGGGCACTCAACCCCATCATCGGCTCCGTCCAGTACCAACGCGTCCCCGCCGGCCTCAGAGCCAGAGTATTCGGCCTCGTCACCGCAGGCGCCTGGGCAGGAATGCCACTCGGTGGACTCGTCGGCGGGCTCGGCGCCAGCCTCGTCGGCGTCCGCCCGACCTTCGCCATCATCGCCGTCATCTACATCACCGCCACCCTCACGCCACTACTCGGCGGAGCATGGCGCCTTATGGAACGCTCCACCCCCACTGAACCCCGACGCGAATAGCCTGCAAGGCCTCGCAAGGAGGGGACTGAAGCGCGAGTAGGTGTCAATGATGGCGCTCATCGATTTTCCCCAGAGTTGCTCGGTGAAGTTCCCCAGGGTCGCGGGGTTAGGTTAGCGGAGGTTGGTGCCGGTGGTGGCGCGGCGGATTTCTTCGGCGGCGGTGGCGTGGTGACGGAGCCTGTAGGAGGCGCCGTCGAGGGTCACCACGACGGAGCGGTGGAGAAGCCGATCGAGCATCGCGGCGGCGACGGTGGTGTCGCCGAGGATCTCTCCCCAGGCCCCCACGGGCCTGTTCGTGGTGATCACGATCGAGGTCTTCAGGTAGCGCTGGTTGATGACTTGGAACAGTGCTGATGCCGCTTCGGCCGGCAGTGGCAGATAGCCGAGCTCGTCGATGATCAGCAGGGTGGGGCCGGCGAAGAACCGCATCATCGTGGACCATTTGCCCTCGATCGCGGCGCGGTGGCAGCGGGCGGCGAGGTCAGCGGCGGAGGTGAAGTAGACCCGATAGCCAGCATTGACCGCGGCGTGGCCGAGGCCGGTGGCGATGTGGGTTTTACCCACGCCGGGCGGGCCGATGAGCAGCACGTTCGTCGCGTTCTCCAGGAACCGGCAGGTCCCGATCTCTGCGAGGAGGTTGGGGTCGATGCCGGAGGCGGCGTCGTGGTCGAAGTTGCTCAGCGTCGCTCCGGTGGGCAGGTTCGCGAACCGGAACCGGCCCGCGAGGCGACGTTTCTCGGTGGCGCTCACCTCGATCGCCAGTAGCTGCTCCAGGGCGTGGGTGAGGGTCCAGTCTTCGGCCTGGGCTTGGTCCAGGATGCCGGGGAGGGCTTCGGCGGCGTCGGCGAGCTTCAGCTCGTCCAGGTGGCCCTTGAGCTGCTGATAGACGGTCGCGGTAGTGGGTGTGGTGGTCATGTCAGGGTGTTCCTGTTCTTCGCGGCCTGCTCATAGGCGGCCAGGTCGATCACGGTGGCGTTCGGGGCCGGCGGCCCGGTCAAGACCTGGGCAGCGGCCAGCGCCGCAGCACCGGGTGGGATGCGTTCCTTACGGCGGTGGGGCCGTCCCGGCGGGGCCGAGGCCAGCGCGATGGTCTCCAGCGCGGTGACGTGCTGATCGGTGCGCTGGGTGATGCCCAGACCGGGCTCGGCCAGGCGGTGACGAGCAACCGCAGCGCCGGAGGTGGTGGTGATCTCGATGTGGTCCTTGCCGAGGTGCTGGTGAACATTGACCGTGGCCATCGCGAGTTCGGGTGGGACGGAGTATCGGTTGCCGCGCCAGTGGATCAGCGCTTGCCGCGAGACAGTCCGGTGTTCGGTCACCACCACCGGGAACGCCATCGGCGGTAGTGGCCGGAGACGCTCTTGAGCACGCATCTGGGCGGCGGTCGTGGTCCCGGTCGGGCTCTCGCGGCGCCTGCCGTCCTGCCGGGCCGCGAACTGTTCGAGGGAGGTCTGGGCCTGCTCGGCCGTGATCTCGTCGGGCAGGGTTCGCCACCAGCGTTGGGCGGCGGTGTGGTTGTTCTTCTCGACCACGCCCTTGCGGTTGCCTGAGCGGGGTCGGCAGGCGACGGCCTGGACTCCGTGGTGCTTCGCGAACGCGGAGAACATCGCGGTCAGGTCCCCGGTGGCGGGGTCCAGCACGGTCCGCATCCGATCGAACCGCCACACCCTGGTCAGCCCTCCGAGGAGGGAAAGCACGGTCGTCATCGCGGCCAGCAGGTGGGGCAGGTCCATCGAGGGCGCGATCGCGGCCCGCCAGACGCCGGAGTGGGCGAGCGAGCCGACCAGCAGGAACGCTCGCTTCGTGGGGTAGGCCCACTGCTCGGGTGCGTCGGGCAGCTCGAGCCAGTCGAACTGAGTCTCCTCCCCGGGCGGATGGTCGATCACCGCGTTGGGACGCTTCGTGACGTGGGCGCAGGCCTGGCAAGCCGGCCGCAACGACCGGTCACGGATCTGCCGGGTCAGGGACTGGTAAGAGCCCTCGAACCCCAGCGGCCGCAGCTCGTCCAGCAGCGTCACGGCCCAGAGGTGAGGATCCTCGATCAGCCTGGCGGTGACGTAGTCGGTGAAGGGCCCGAATGCGTCCGGGACGGCGGGTTTGCGGACGCCCGGTTCGCGGTCGCCGCGGAGGTAGGAACGGATGGTCTTGCGGTCGTGGCCGGTGCGTCGGGCGATCTCGCTGATCGTGATTCCCTGCCGGTGCAGAGCGTGGATGTCCACGCTGCTCCTCTCTGAGAGCATGAGCGTTGGGCCTCCCTGGAAGGCTGGTGAGTGGTCAGAGACCACCAGCATCCAGGGAGGCCCGCCTCATGCGACGGAGCGACCCAGACTGGGGAATTTCGGTGAGCACAACTGGGGAATTTCAGCGAGCGTCATCATCAAACGCCTCCAGATGTCCCGCGTCAAGTAGTTGGCAGGAT
>DXGD01000175.1 GCA_019114115.1 Candidatus Nesterenkonia stercoripullorum | reverse complement strand
TCTGCCAGCGATTCGAAGGAGACATCCCACAGCCAGCTCATGTCCCGGCCGTCGGCGTAGTTGTCGTTGATCGCGATCATCGACGCCACGCCGGTGGGGGCGAAGGAGCTCAGCCCCAGCCGGAAGCCTGCAGGGTTCTTCACCAGCACGAGGTCCAGTGGCTGCCCGTTGACGGTGAGGCTCTCACCGCGACCGAATGCCGGCGACACTGCGGCGAGGGACTTCACCAGGGCGTCCTCATTGATCGCGCCGCCCAGGACCTGATCCACCAGAGCAAGTGCCGCAGCCGCGTTGTACGTGTTGTAGGCGCCGTTGACCTGCAGTGTCGTTGAGATCTCCCGACCTGAGAGGTTGAACGACCCGCCGGTGGGGGTCAGGCCGGTCAAGGTGACGGCAGCCTCGGGGAGAGTCGCAGCGGCATCGGGGTAGCTCATCGCGGAACCGTGGAAGTCGTCGTCGCTGGGGAAATGCTTGTGCAGCGAGGCATCCAGCCCGAAATAGGTGACCGTCTGGGCGCTCAGCGCATCAGCGATCCGGCGCACGCGGGGGTCCTCCCGGTTGAGCACCACCCCCGAGGTCGTGTGGGTCGCGATAGTGCGCAGCAGGTCCGCCGTCGTATCGATCTCGCCGAAGCGGTCCAGCTGGTCGCGCATGACGTTCAGCAGCAGGCTGTGGTCCGGCGCGACAGCCTTGACGAAGTGCACGGCGTGGGCCTCATCCAGCTCCAGCACCGCGATATCGGCAGTGAGCCAGCCATTGAGCCCGACCTCACCGAGCAGAGAGGCGACGACGCCGCGAGTGAAGTTGCTCCCGCTTCGATTGGTGAAGACGGTGAGCCCCTGGCCCTGCAGCAGCTCCACCACCATCTTGGTGGTCGTGGTCTTGCCGTTGGTCCCTGAGACGACGACGACACCGTGGGGCAGTCCCGCGAGGCTGCGCGCCAGGAAGCTCGGGTCGAGACGCTCGACGACGAGCCCGGGGAATGCAGAGCCTCCGCCGCCACGGATCTTCGTCGCCTGCCGGGCCAGTTTGCCCACTGCGACAGAGACGGCAGTGGGGACAGCTTTGGGGACGGCGTTGCGGAGTCGGCTCACAGTAGCGGAGACGTTCATGGCACCTCAGTCGTCATTCGTGGGGGACCCATTTCCGGTCGGGCTGGGGCTGGGCTCGTCCGACTCATCGTCATCCTCTGTCGGGCTGGGCGAAGGGCTCGGACTGGGCTCGTCGGTCTCAGATTCCTCATCCGTCGGGCTTTCGCTGGGGTCATCCGACTCGTCGTCGGTGGGACTCTCGCTGGGGTCCTCGGACTCGTCGTCGGTGGGGCTTTCGCTGGGTTCGTCCGAGGTGGGCTCGTCAGTCGGATCGTCATCGTCCTCGTCATCGCCGTCGTCCTCCGGCGGTGGGGGCGGGGCTGTCGCGATGCTCAGCGTCACGGTGGACTGCTGCGGAATGAGGTCCCCGGCCTGGACGCTCGACCCGTCGACCTGCTGGCCGATGACCGTACCGGGGGTGTATTCACCGTTCTCGGACTCGACGAACTCCACGTTCAGCTCGAGGTCTTCGAGCACAGCTTGGGCGTCGTACTGGTTGGTGTTGAAGACGCCCGGCATGACGACCTGGCCATTGGACATCACCAGATCAACTGAGGAGCCCTGCGACACCGTCTCTCCGGCCTCCGGGTCTGTGCTGATCAGGCGATCCTCCTCGACGGAGGGGTGGGTGTCATCGGTGATCTCTCCGATCTCCAGGCCGAGTTCGTCGAAGGTTTCGCGGACCTCGTCCTCGGACTGTCCCTGGAGACCGTCCGGAATCACGACAGAGTCCTGGCCAGCAGAGATATAGAGGGTGATGGGGCTTTCGGCATCGACCTGCTCCCCGGCACCAGGGTCGGTGCGGATGGCGAGGTCCTCGTCGATATCGTCATGGGGCTCTGTCTCGATCTCAGGATCGAGATTCTGCTCATTGAGCTCGGAGACGGCGTCAGTGCGTGACATCCCCTCGATATCGGGGATCTCCACACGCTGCGGACTGAGCATCTCGGCGAGTGCCCACGCCGCACCTGCGGCGAGAATCAGCACCAGCAGAAGCCACAGCAGGACCCGGCCCACTCGGCCGCGCCGGCGGGGCGGATAGTCCTCTGCTTCCGCATAGAGCGCAGGGTCTTCGGGTGTGCGTGCCGAGAGCGGAGCGCCCATCGAGGGTGCCGGGTCGGCTCCTGCCGCCCCGGCACCGACCCCGGCCATTGCCGGGACCATGCCGATCGCGGCAGTCTCTTCCTCGTCGTGGACCGGTATTCCGCGCAGCGCGTCCTGAAGTGCCGCGCTGAACTCGGATGCTGTCTGGAAACGGCGGCCCGGCTCTTTGGTCAGCGCTCGTCCGACCACCGACTCCATCGCCGGGCTGACCATCGGGTTGAAGTCGGAGACGCGCGGGGCCTGCTCGCGAACATGCTGATAGGCCACCGCCACCGGGGAATCGCCTTGAAACGGAGGCCGGTTCGTGAGCAGCTCGAAGAGTACGCAGCCCGCGGAATACAGGTCTGAGCGGTGGTCGACGACTTCGCC
>DXGD01000174.1 GCA_019114115.1 Candidatus Nesterenkonia stercoripullorum | reverse complement strand
CGACAAGCGTTCCACTCCCATGCTGGGCACTCCGAGTGTGACCCTGCAGAAGCGAGGGATCTTGTCGATCAACGCGGCTGCCCATGCTCTTATCGGCAAGGCTGATGTCGTGGAGCTGCTCTTCGACGCGGAACGGCGCGTTATGGCTCTCCGGCCGGCCGCTCCGTCGCCGACGGCGTACCAGGTCCGGGGACCATCCAAGACGGGTCAGGTTCTGCTGTCTGTGACTGCGTTTACCCACGCATTCGGTATCGATACCGAGGCTAGTCGGCGCTACGATCCATTCGTTGAGGACGGGATGCTCTGCATTGACTTGAACGGTCCTTCGACCGTGATTCGAGGCAACCGGAGCAAGGACACCGATCCGCAGCAGACGGAGGGGGAGGAGTAGGAAACCGACCCCACCAACACAACTGGCCTTGCCCCATTGCAGTGGGGCAAGGCCAGGCTCAGGGCCCGGAGGCGCTGAAAAGCAATAGCAAGTTGCCCTTTCAGCGTAGTGAAGTCCCTGCGGTTAGGCACATCGCCTACCCCTTCGCCGGACCCTTCACAACACGGAAGGAGGCCACATTGGCCACCCTAACCAGCCATTACGGTATCAACGGAGACGTCCCGTTCATTGACGTCACCTTGGGACGAGACACCCCCCTGTTCGTCGACCCCTACCGCATCCGACTGTCAGCAACCCCGACTTCGTTCGCCGTCGATGCGGTGCAGTGCATGGACACATTCTTCGGAACCATTGGCGCTGCAGTTCTGTCGACTGACCCCACCTGTCGGAAGCATGCTGAAGCGCTGCTCGGAAAGTTCAAGGAGCCACGGGAAACCCACCTTGGCTACGCCCAGAACAGCATCAACGGACACGGTGGGGCAGAAGACATCGGCGCAGGCATCTGGTCCGCGATGAACGAGGACATCAAGGCACTGTTCACCCTCGGCGTCCTCAAGCACCTGGAGGACCTGTCGATGTACGTCGAGGACGTTGCGGAGGACCGCACCAGCGATATCACCTCACGCATCATCTTCGGCCCGTTGGCGGACTTCACTGCCGAGATGATCCAGCGGTACCCCGAGTTCACCGGCAACGGAAACGTGACGGTCGATGTGGAGCGTCAGATCTGGGACTCGGAAAACTGGCAGTGGGCATCGCGGACGATAACCTTGCCCTGCGTTGACGGTGTTCCGCTTATGCTCGTCCCGAAGGAGTGGGTAGGCAGTAGCATCCTGATGTCCAGCGGAAGGTTCTTCGAAACCACGCTGCTGGGATTCATCCAGGATGAGAGGACGTCGATCCTGACAGACGGGAGCCTGAGCTTCCCGACTAAGAAGACGCTCCTGCGGCAGAAGACCCCGGCTCGGGGACGTGACACTAACCTTGCCGTGACGCTGAGGGCGTACGACGGAGGTATTGACCTGCTGAAACGCCACCGAAGCTGGGTTGCTGACCGCTACAAGGATTCACTGCTTGAGAGGGGAGAAGCAGCCTAGGTTCTGTTCCTCTGTCTAGAGCCCAGGCTCTGGACCCAGCCCTACCCTGGCAGTGAGGATGCGCGTATGCACGTATACACGTGCATACGTGTTTTGTGTGCATGCATGCATGCGCGCAAAAACACAGGTCTACCTGCGGAATAACAATGGTGTAAGGTGGCTCCCAAGCGCAAAAGAAAGAGCGCCACCTGGGCGGCAACCCTGGTGACGCTCGCTGACCCCACGAATATCCCCTCGTGGAGAAAGCCTCACCGATGAGCATACCCACAAACGGGTCAGATGTCCCATCCTGGGACACCGACCAGGACACCGCCGCCGACCACCTCGGCCAGGTGGTCGACCCCTTTGTCAGCCTCGACGCCCTCGCCGAACTGGCAGGTAGGCAAACCGTCCGCCCGCAGAGCGGGACCCGGTCCCCGCAGCGGCGCAGCGCACTGTCCGATGCCGCCCGCCTGCTCGTCGAGAACCTCGGTGCAGTACCCACCTCCCTGCAGTCCTGCGGGGCCACCGATGCCGAACGTAACCGACTGACCGCGCACCTGGGGCGGGTCGCGCTCCAAGGCTGCCCCACCCGTGATTTCAAAGCCGCCTGGCGCAAGAACGCCGAGGGCCACAGCGTGCCGAAGATGTACCGGGTCGGCCACCCCTCCCTGAACCGGATGCAGTACGTTGCCCTGACCCACGCCCAGTACGCCGCGGTCATCGTCGTCGACGTCGACCGCCACGGCACCGATGGCGGTCAGGTCGAGAACATGCACCCCGAGGCCTACCGCACCATCTCCCGGCTCGCTGGGGTCGGTGCCGGACCCGCCTGGATCGGAATGAACCCCGACAACGGCAAAGCCCAACTGATCTGGCTGATCGACCCCGTCCACGCCGACGGGTCCGGGAACTCGCCGAACATGCGGCTGCTCAAAGCCACCGCCCGGACCCTGGGCTCTGCCCTCGGCGGTGATCCGGCGTTCGCACACAACCTGTCTCGCTCGCCGCTGTACACCGGGGGCGACCCGACGGCTTATCGTTGGCACTGCCAGCACCATCGCATCGACCGGCTGGCGAACCTGATCGAGGAGGCGCGCACCATCACCGGAGAAACCTCACCCACCGCCGCGCACAAGCAGCAGCGGTTCTCCAGCGGCCGTGAACTGATCGAGGCAGTCACCGCCCGCAGAGCTGAAGCGCAGGCCTTCAGAGCTCTCGCTGACGACCTCGCGGACGAGCTTCCGGACGCTGCTGCGATGGACTCCAACCGCATCGACGGGGTCAAGGTCCTGTGGCTGTCAGAGGGCCGCGCAGCCCGTGACGAGACGGCGTTCCGGCACGCGCTGGCGACCGCGCACCAGCTCCGGGCGGCGGGTAAACGGATGAGTGACGCGGCGATCATCGACGCCTACGAGAAGGCCTACAACGTCGCCCAGGCCGTCGGCCCAGACAACCGGGCC
>DXGD01000173.1 GCA_019114115.1 Candidatus Nesterenkonia stercoripullorum | reverse complement strand
AGCCTTCTGAGCTGCCCATTCGTGAAGGATCCGTGAAGGAGGAGGAGTAGGTATGGCTGAGGCCATTCTGCGGATGCAGTCCATCACACCAAGAAGTTCCCGGGCGTCGTCGCGCTCTCGGACGTGTCCCTGGACGTGCAGCCCGGTGAGATCCATGCGATCTGCGGGGAGAACGGGGCGGGCAAGTCGACGCTGATGAAGGTGCTCTCAGGTGTGCACCCGAGCGGGAGCTACGAAGGGACTATCGTCTTCGACGGTGAGGAGGTCAGCTTCTCCTCGATCAATGATTCCGAGGCCAAGGGGATTGTGATCATCCATCAGGAGCTGGCGCTGATACCGCATCTCTCTGTCGCGGAGAACATCTTCTTGGGCAACGAACGCTCCCGTGCGGGCATCATCAACTGGCATGAGGCGAACGCCCAGGCCGGAGACCTGCTGGCGAAAGTGGGCCTCAAGGAGAATCCGGTGACTCCCGTCGGCTATCTCGGCGTGGGCAAGCAGCAGCTGGTCGAGATCGCGAAGGCGCTGAGCAAGAACGTCCGGCTGCTGATCCTCGACGAGCCCACAGCCGCCTTGAACGACGACGACTCAGCGCATCTGCTCAACCTGATTCGCGGTCTCCGCGACGAGGGCGTCACCTGCATCATCATCTCGCACAAGCTGGGCGAGGTCGCTGAGATCGCCGACTCCACCACGGTCATCCGCGACGGCGCCACGATCGAGACGATCGACATGCACAAGGCGGGGGCCGAAGCCGAAGCGGAGGGTGCCGGTGCTGAGAGCGGGCTCTCTCGGCGCATCATCCGCGGCATGGTCGGCCGTGACATGGAGAACATGTACCCCGAACGGCAGCCGGACATCGGTGAGGAGGTCTTCCGGATCGAGGGGTGGTCCGTCACGCATCCGACGCAGCCCGGACGGGTGATGGTCAAAGATGCCTCGCTGAATGTGCGTGCCGGCGAAGTCGTCGGGATCGCCGGGCTCATGGGCGCTGGACGTACGGAGCTTGCTATGAGCGTCTTCGGGCAGTCCTACGGGCGGGATATTCGCGGGACGGCGTTCGTCCATGGGCAGGAGGTGTCGCTGGGGTCGGTGTCCGAGGCTATCCGGCATGGTATTGCCTACGTCAGCGAGGACCGTAAGCAGTACGGACTGAATCTCATCGAAGATGTCCGCAGGAATGTCACCTCCGCAGCGCTGAAGAAAGTAGCGCCGAGAGGGTATATCAACACTCACGAGGAGATCGCCGTGGCGGAGCGGTATCGGTCCTCCCTCAATATCAAAGCACCATCGGTGCTCTCTGTCGTAGAAAAGCTCTCGGGCGGAAACCAGCAGAAGGTGGTGCTGAGCAAGTGGCTCTACACCGAGCCGGAGCTTCTGATACTCGACGAGCCGACGCGCGGCATCGACGTCGGGGCGAAATACGAGATCTATTCGATCATCAACAAGCTCGCGGCCTCGGGCAAGGCGATCATCGTGATCTCCTCCGAACTGCCCGAGGTGCTCGGAATCTGCGACCGCATCTACACCCTGGCTGAGGGGCGGATCACCGGTGACGTGCCGGTGGCAGAGGCAGACCAGGAAACGCTCATGGAGCTGATGACGGCCGAGCCGATCACAGCCGAAACTCACTGAAGGGGATCGATCAATGGCCGGCACGTCCAATGTGATGGAGCTGCTCACGCGCAATATGCGCCAGAGCGGCATCTACGTGGCATTCGTGTTCATCGTCCTGCTGTTCACCGTGCTCACCGGGGGCACTCTGCTCAGCCCGGGGAACCTCACGAACCTGGTACTGCAGTACTCGTACATCCTCATCCTGGCCATCGGGATGGTCATGATCATCGTGGCCGGGCATATCGACCTCTCAGTCGGATCGGTGGTGGCGCTGACCGGCGCGGTAGCGGCCGTCGTCGTGATCAGGGAGGGCATGCCCTGGTGGGTGGGCATCATCGCAGCGCTCATCACCGGGGCGCTGGTCGGGGTCTGGCAGGGGTTCTGGGTGGCGGTGGTCGGGATCCCGGCGTTCATCGTCACCCTGGCCGGGATGCTCATATTCCGCGGGCTGACGATGCAGACGCTGGACAACGTCTCGCTCTCGCCGTTTCCGCGGGAGTACCAGCAGATCGCGGGCGGGTTCCTCAACGGGCTGCTGGGCGGTCCGGGGTACGACGTCTTCACCCTGGTCATCGCGGTGCTGGGTGTCATCGGCTTCGCAGTGCAGCAGTGGCGGGTCCGTATGCGCAAGTTGGAGTACAAGCAGCCCGTGGAGTCACTGTGGCTCTTCGCAGTGAAGATCCTGCTGGTCGCGGCCGTCATCATGGCCTTCGCCTGGCGGCTGGCGAATGCCCGCGGAATGCCGATCGTGCTGATTCTGCTGGCGGCGCTCGTGCTGATCTACGGGTTCGTCACGCAGCGGACGGTCTTCGGCCGGCACATCTACGCGATGGGCGGGAACCTTCAGGCCGCCAAGCTCAGCGGCGTGAAGACCAAGCGGGTCAACTTCCTGCTCTTCGTCAACATGGGACTGCTCGCGGCCGTGGCGGGAGTGGTCTATTCCGCCCGGTCGAACTCCGCGCAGCCCGGTGCTGGATTCATGTTCGAGCTGGATGCGATCGCCGCGGCGTTCATCGGCGGGGCCGCGGTCACCGGCGGTGTCGGCAAAGTGCAGGGCGCCATCATCGGCGGGCTCATCATGGCGGTCATGTCCAACGGCATGCAGATCATGGGCATCGACCAGTCCACGCAGAACGTGGTCAGGGGCGTGGTCCTGGTGCTGGCGGTGGCCTTCGACGTCTGGAACAAGAAGCGGGCGGCGGCTGAACGCTGAAGACCGCTTACCACAGTCGATGCCGGGCGTCGTCGGTCCTCAGAGCTCTTGTGAGAAATAGAAGGCGCGTTCTGAAGAGGGTCCGTGGCGTCCGGTGAAACCGTGACGCTCGTAGAATCGCTGGGCGTCGACGTCGGCTTCGTCCACATTGATCTCGATGACGCTGACCCCGGCGTCCCGGGCGTCAGCGACGAGCCGGGTGATCAGCGCACCGCCGATCCCGAGGCCACGATACTGGGGAACGACATACAGCTCGTCGAGTAGATCGACCGGTCCTTCGCTCCACACATTCGGGCGGCGCGTCACCAGCGCCACGCCGAGCGCGCAGCGGCTGAGGTAGCAGATAGTGCTGCGCTCTGCGAGCAGACTCTCAAGGCGGGAGGTCAGAGCGGGAACTCCGGGGCTGGCGACATCGAACTCCCCATTGAATTCGTGCAGCAGACCAGCGATGACGACGGCGTCCTCCGCAGACGCCTGGCGGATGGGCAGTGTCGCTACCCTCTGCTTGTCCGACGTGGGGTGGGCGGACATGAGGCTCCTCCTTCGCGTGGAGGTCCCGAGCGGCGTCTGTTCGGGCGCCGTCCGGAATGCTGCTGATGTTCAGGCAGGATACCGGCGGCTGCTCGCCGGGGTGAAGGGCTGCGGGCTGGGAGTTCAGCCGGCTATGCGGGTGCGGGCCTCGAGGAGGCGTGGCCGCGTGGTGACTGCTCGGGTGGGCTCACCCGGTCGCTGGCGAGCATCGCGAAGATGAGCGTGTCCGTCCATTCGCCCTTGCTCCACCAGTCCTGGCGCAGATGGGCTTCCTGCTGCATCCCCGCGCGCACTGCCAGCCGTGCTGAGGCCGTGTTGCGCGCATCCATCTGAGCCGCGACCCGGTGCAGACGGTAGTGGTCGAAGGCGAGCCTGAGCGCTTCACCGACAGCTTCAGCGGCGAAGCCGCGCCCACTGTGGTCAGGATCGAGGACCCAGCCGATCTCCGCGATGCGGTGCTCCCGGTCGGTGAGCCAGAGCAGAACATCGCCGATGGCGTCGCCGTCGTGCTCTATCACCAGGGCCAGAGTGCCGGGTTCTGTGCTGAGCCCGGTTTTCGTGATGCGCTCCTGGACGTGCCGGGAGGCGTCCTCGGGGCTCCACGGATCGTCGAGCAGGTACCTGGCGACGTCGTCCTGTGAGTAGATGCGATGCAGGGCATCGGCGTCAGCCAGGGTATGGACGCGCAGCTGGAGTCGCTTCGTGGAGAGAGGCAGGTCAAGGTCGGGGAAGTCGGTCACGAGTTAAAGCTAACATAGATCGGATAGCTCCATGGATGCCGGTGTGGTGCCCCAGGTCCCAAGAGTCCTCAGGCGATACCGGGAAAGCTGCTGGTTCAGCGCTTCGCGCCCGGCACCTTCCGACCCTGCCGGAGGTCGATGATGCCCACGACGCCGGCCACACTGATGCAGACCGCAATCACACCGAGCCCGACCGCGAAGGCAGTGGCCCAGCCCGCGGCCGCGACGAGCGAGAACACCACGCCGGTGATCATCGCGATCCCGATCGAGGTGCCCACACGCTGTCCGGTCTGCAAGACGCCGCCTGCCGTGCCGGCGTACCTGATCGGCACTTCCGCCAGGGTCAGCGTCTGGTTGGGGCCGACGACGAAGGCCTGCCCGGAGCCGAGAACGGCCAGCGTGCCCAGCAGCCACCACTCACTGGTCCCCATCGTGTAATGCAGGACGACAGCGGTGCCGGTGAGGGTGAGCCCGGCCAAGGCCAGCAGAATGCCCCACAGGACCATCGAGCGCCCGACCCGGGTGACGTGACTGCCGGCGATGGGGGAGAGGATCGCCGTCATGATCGCTGAGGGCAGGCCGATGAGGCCTGCCGCCAGCGCGGTATGTCCGAGCCCTTGCTGCATCCAGAGAGCGAGGATCACCCACACGCTGGTCATGCCCAGGAAGTAGAGGGTGATGAGGGCGGCGCCGTTGGCGAATGAGCGCGTCGTGAACAGCGAGAGATCGACCATGGGCGCGCGCCCGGCCCGGGCGAAGCGTCGCTCCCACCCTGTCCAGAGCAGGATGAACGCTGCGCCCGCGGGCAGCGAGAACCAGATGGCCGCACCGACTTCACGCTCGACGAAGGGGAGCATGATGAGCAGGATGCCAGCACTGAGCAGCACCACGCCCATCGGGTCCAGGTCGGCGAGGGTGTGCTTCCTGCCGGGTCGGGCGTGCTCGGGCTCGGAGTGGTGCTCACCGACTGCGGATTCTGTGCGCTGCGGTCCTTGTCGGTCAGTGTCCGAGCGATCCTCGGCCGGGCGCCATGCGGACGCCGGCAGCCATAGGAAGGCCCCGATGATTCCTAGAACCACGAAGGGCACGTTGATGAGGAATGCCGAACGCCAGCCCCACTCCGGGCCCAGCAGGGCGATGAGCACGCCGCCCAGCACCGGGCCGACCGCCACGGAGACCCCGATGACACCGCCGAACAGCCCGAAGGCAGTACCGCGTTGCGCGCCGCGGAAGTACTGCTGGATGAGCCCGGTGACCTGGGGGTTCAGTAGGCCCGAGCCAAGGCCCATGATGACCCGGGATGCGTTGAGCCACAGCGGCTCCGCGGCCAGACCCGCCGAGAGCGACCCCAGGCCGAAGAGGACCAGTCCGATGACGAAGAGCTTCCCCCTGCCGAAGATATCCCCGGCCCTTCCCGAGGCCACCAGCACGACGCCGAACGCCAGAGCATACCCGGAGAGGATCCACTGCAGCGCCGCAGAACTCGCGTTCATCGAAGACTCGATCGAGGGCAGCACCACGTTGACGATCGAGACGCTCAGCAGCGAGAGGAACGCGACGACGAAGGAGAGAAGCAGGATCCTGCGCTGCTCGGGGGTGAACCGCTGCTTGTCGGAGGATCCCTGGGCACCAGCAGGGCCCTGGGAGTCCGCGGGATCTGAGGGGCCAGTGGAGTCGGGTCGCGGCGTCGCCGAGTTATCGGAAGGGGTCACTAGAGCATTTGTACTCCTGCCGCGCGTGAAGGGCAAAGCTGGACGAAGGGGTTTGCGTCAGCGACTGGGGAACCTGCGAGCTGATCTCCATGATTCTCCCTGACGGCTCTCACCCGCTCGGGGCTGATGGCGAGTCTGTGAGCGTCGTCGTCAGTGCTCGATCTCCAGGCTGACCTCGACGTCGAACTTCAGGGTGGGTGGGTGAGTGTTGCTGACGCCCCGGTAGTGCACGACGCCGGTGGGGGTCCGCCCCTGAGACCAGGCGTCGTCGAGCGCTTGATGCTTCTCCCGGGTGAATGGCGCGCCTGCTTGGACGCGCTGATGGAACTTCTTAGCTCGTTCGGGTGTGGTGTCGAGCTCTACGCGGATGAAGGGCAAGAAAGTCTCCTGCAGTCAGAGTGACATGGCGGTCTGCTGGCTGCTGCGTACTCATCGTGTGCTTCCTTCGATGTGGCGGCGTGAGCCATCCTACCGGAGGCGCCCTGCTGCGGCGCTCACAGATCGCCTGGAACTGGAGCAGGTGGAGGCGGGGCTGCGGGCTAGCATGAGCTGGCAGAGCATTGCCGCTGTACGGGGGGCTCACGCCAGGCGGTGCACAAGAACTACGCCCAGCGGGTCGATCCCTCGATCCGCATCCCCAAGAGGAGCAAGTGAGCAAGTTCACCGTGGCCGGCGACGAGTCATAACTTCTCGGTCAACGCGATGGAAGAGGCCCCACGCTGGGCCAGCACACGGCCGACATCGACCATCTGTCCCTGGCACTAGTCGTCAATCAGCAGGTTGCCAGCCAGGTGCTACGCAGGCTCGGAATCACGGTGGAGACGGCGCGCGAGGCTGTGGCGACACAGCACGCCGAGCAGCTGGCCTCGCTCGGCATCACTGCTCATACACCGAGCCCGGGCAGGATCACCTTTCACGAGACCGAAGCAGTTCAGTGGGGCCCGAGCCCTTTGGCGGTCATCAAGGAATCAGCTCAGGGGAAAAGCGTGGCGACGCCGCAGCCGGGTGTTCCGGTAGGCCTTCCGAGCATCGCCTCCCGGCTGAGCTGATGGGGTCGGGATGTACCCGCCACCCATCACGCCTCACTCCTGCCGTCGGACGAACTCCTTCTGCCGGTCATTCAAGTATCGTTCTATGAGCCCGAGCATAAGGTGCTGCTGCTCTGAGGTCGGGGGAGGCAAATCGATCTGGTGCTCCGCGAAGATCTCCGTGGCCCGGGCGGCAAGCTCGTCGAGCTCTTCTTCTGAGGTGTGATCGTCGATGGCGTCGAAACGGTCCTGGAACTGCGAAAGAGCGGATCGAAGCTCGGGATCCCACAGTGCATCGGCCAGG
Source organism: Candidatus Nesterenkonia stercoripullorum (assembly GCA_019114115.1). Lineage (GTDB taxonomy): Bacteria > Actinomycetota > Actinomycetes > Actinomycetales > Micrococcaceae > Nesterenkonia > Nesterenkonia stercoripullorum. The sequence goes on along the minus strand of DXGD01000173.1, from coordinate 1,149 downwards.
CGCTCGACGTCGGGGTGGTCATCGTAGAGGTGAGCGAACAGCACCGCGCCCGGGATGTCAGTCGGCTTCAGGCTGACCGCCGCCGCGAGGCGGGAAAGCCCGACGTGCCGACCGGATCGGGCGCGGGCCAGACGTTGTCGCTGCTCGGTGAGAGCGATGATCTGCGCCTCCAGCGCCCGATCCACCTCATCGAGCGCTTCCTCAGTCGAGGCCGATACCGAGTCAGCAGCAACTTCGGCAGCATGCGCCAAGGACAAGCCTGAGGCCGTGAGCTGACGAATCCTCAACACCGCCACCACGTGCTCGGCGTCGTAGTCCCGGTACCCGTTGGAGAGCCGCCGCGGTTCTGGAAGCGCCCCGGCCTGGTGATAGTAGCGGATGGTCCGTATCGTGACGCCGGCCAGGGCTGCTAGTTCAGCAGTACGCATCAGATCTCCTTCTGCCCTATCCTGCGGATGCGCAAGGTCAATAACGCGACTGTCGCGGCCACGCCCCCAGGACCAAGAATAGCGACATGCCCCAGCCCGCCCGTCGCCTATTCCAGCTCGTGCCGGCACATGCCATGACGGTGTGCCACGCCCGAGAGTAGGCTACGGGCATGGGCACTCCCAAAATCGTGGTCAAGCGCATCTACGAAGCACCAGACCCGGCTGATGGGGTGCGTGTGCTGGTCGACCGGCTGTGGCCCAGGGGCGTCAGCAAAGCCCGCGCTCAGCTGGACGAGTGGTTCAAGGACCTCGCACCGAGCCCTGAACTACGGAGCTGGTGGGATCACGACGCGTCGTCGATGGACGAGTTCAGTGATCGTTACGAGCAGGAACTCGGGGACCCGGATCATGCGCAGGCGCTGAAGCAACTCATCGACGTCGTCCATGGGTCCCAGCGGGTGACGCTGCTCTACGGAGCCAAGGACCCGGCGGTGAATCATGCCGTCGTGCTGCAGGACTACCTGAGGCGACACAGCTGATAGTCGGGCCTTCGGCCGGTTCGGCATCACCGAGATGCCGGGGGAGGAACGCTCACAGGAATCGCGACCCCAAGTGAAGGAACATGCCTTATGCGGAGCACAGAGGACGAACCATCAGCGTCAGGGCCAGGCCCAGGGCCGGAGCTGGAACGAGTGGATCTCACCGCACTGCAGGATACGCT
>DXGD01000172.1 GCA_019114115.1 Candidatus Nesterenkonia stercoripullorum | reverse complement strand
GACACCAGGATTCCTGCCCCCTCGCAGCCCACCAGCGGCTCGGCACCCGCGGCTCCGGTGACAGTGCGGACCGGCTGGTTCAGGGCGATTCCCGCTCGCGTCGCCTCTGCCACATCAGCACCGATGATCAGGCCGTAGGTGTGGGTCTGGGTGCCCTGGTCGGTGGTCGGATCGGGGAATCGGGGTGCCCTGAGCAGGGAGAGCCGCAGCGTGGTGACGACGTCGGCGTCCTCCACCTCGCGGGAGACGTCATAGCCGTAGGTCGAGTCATTGACCAGCGCGACGCCGAACCCGGGTTCCTCGGCAAGCACGAACCGGTGCATGGAGGTCTCGAACTTCGCTGCCTCCCAGCTGGTGTTGGCATGAGTGGGCCGCTTGAAGTGACCGAACTGCGTTTCGGCAATGGTGTTGTCGGCCCGGATATCCAACGGGAACGACGCTTTGAGGAACTTCTCGCTCTCCTGCCACTGGGTGCGCTGGTCGTAGGTGAGCATGCGGCTACCCGGCTCCAGGGAGATTCTCTGCTCCACGTATGAGTGACCTCCGGGCAGTGGCCGAGTGACCAGCACTGATGCCGTCCCGTCAGATGAGGTCTCCGTCGAGAGAGAGGACACCTCGCGCAGGTCCGTCACGGTATTGCGGTAGAAGCGGTCCACGTCCCAGGCATCCCATTTGTTCGGGAAGTCCTGATGGATCTGCAGCACGCCGGCCTCCCGGCCTTCCGGTACCGCATCCCGCCCACTGCTGCGCTCCACCGCGGAGACGAGATGCCCCTCGGCGGAGAGCTGCACGGTGACCAGGTCGTTCTCCAGCACGTAGCCGCCGTCGTCGACCTTTCGGCACACGACTGCGGGGCTGGTGCCCTCCGGCGTGATAGCGATGCCCAGCGCGGGCACCCCTGCTTCGACGGTAGGCGCGGGGTTGGCCTGCAGCACTGTGGTGCCCGAGCCGGTCAGCGCGGAGAGGGACCGCTTGATGAGGTCCTCCGCACGCTGCTGAATCGAGGCATAGACGTCCTGGGCCTCACGGTGGACCCATGCGATCGAGGAGCCCGGAAGGATGTCGTGGAACTGGTGCAGCAGCACGGACTGCCATAGCTCGTCGATCGCCTCATAGGGGTATTCCAGGCCTGCGCGCAGCGCGGCGGTGGTGGCCCACAGCTCGGCCTCGACCATCAGGCTCTCGCTGCGGCGGTTGCCCTGCTTCGTCTTGTGCTGGCTGGTCAGCGTGGCACGGTGAATCTCAAGATAGAGCTCACCCACCCATACCGGCGGGTCTGTCAGCTCCTCACGGGTGCGGGCATAGAAGTCGTCCGGGTGCTCCCACCGGACTTTCGGGCTGCCCTCCAGATCCGCCAGTCGTTCGGCGCGCCCCACCATCTCGCGGGTGGTGCCGCCACCGCCGTCGCCGTAGCCGACGGGCGCGATCGAGCTGCCAGCTCGGCGCGACTCGCGGAACTGCCGAGTGGCCAGGCCGAGCTCGGCCCCGGAGAGCTCCGAGTTGTAGGTGTCCATAGGCGAGAAGTGGCTCAGGATGCGGGAACCGTCGATGCCCTCCCACTCGAAGGTGTGGTGAGGGAACTTATTGACCTGGTTCCAGGAGATCTTCTGGGTGAAGAACCATTCGAAGCCGGCACGCTTCATCAGCTGCGGCAGGGCCGGGGAGTAGCCGAAGGAGTCCGGCAGCCAGACACCGCGGCAGCGGATGCCGAACTCTGCCTCAAAGAAGCGCTGCCCGTAGAGGAACTGCCGGATGAGCGCCTCCCCACTGGGCATCACGACGTCGGACTCCACCCACATGCCGCCCAGCGGCAGGAAACGGCCTGAACGCACCGCCTCGACGACGCGCTCCCAGACCTCCGGCCGGTGCTCCTTGAGCCAGGCGTACTGCTGTGCCGAGGACATGCCGTAGCGGAACGCCCCGGCGTCGGAGCGGGTCGGGTCCTCTGAGTCGGCGACCGGACCCTCCGGGGCGTCGACGGGTGCGGTGCGCTCGATGAGCTCTGCCATCGACGTGGTGGTGCGGGCGACTTTGCGAACTGTTTCGCGGATGGGCCACAGCCAGGCGGAATCGATATGGGCGTGTCCGATCGCGGAGACCGTATGCGCGCTCGCCTCGGCGGGGGAGGAGAGGACGCTGGCGAGGCGTGAACGGGTGAACCCGGCCGTGCCTGAGATGTCCTGCAGGTCCAGAGCATCCAAAGCGTCATCGAGGGCTTGCAGGATCTGATCCCGGCGCGGGCTTCCTGGGAGCTCGCGGGCGAGCCCGAGGAGGACTTCGACGTCGAGCATCAGGGCGTGCACTTCGGCATCGAACACGGCCAGATCGGTGCGCCGAACAGCGTAGAGCGGGTCGGGGGAGGAGGTCAGGATGTCCCCGGCCAGGGTCGGCCGGAAGCCGAGTTCGCCGATGAATTCCGGGTTGGCCGCCGCCTCCACGTAGAGTTCGATGTCTTCGCCGCCCGCGGCGGAGTCGAGCAGGACCGCGTGCTGGTTCTGCGGGTTCAGGGCCTTCAGCGGAGTTCCATCCGGGTAGTAGATGAGCCCTTCACACTGGAAGCCCGCCCGGCCGTCGTCGAACCCCAGGTCGATCACGGCCTCCACCTGTTCCCCGGCCCATTCCTCTGGAACTGACCCGCGCAGTCTGAACCAGGTGGTGCTCCATGCCGGACCCCAGCGCAGGCAGGGCTCGACCTCGGCGTAGTCCAGGGCCAGTCCTTCAGCGGGCGGGATCGGCTCGCCGGGGAGCTGATGAGCAGTGAGGCCGAAGGCACGCGACTGGGCATGTACCGCGGGTCGGATGCGCTCGGTGAGTACGCGCTCGGCGCGGCCAAGAGTGAGGGATTCGTCATCGTGCACGGGTGGACCACCATCTGGAGTAGAGGGATATGACAGCGCTGTCTCCTCGATACAATCAAGGGGGCGCAAGTGTTGTCAACGTCACAGAGTGTGAATTCCAGGAGGGTGCAGTGGAATCCCAGCAGGGTGCAGTGGTGGGCCGGGTGACGCTGCAGAATGTGGCCTCGGCGGCTGGCGTGAGTCTCAAGACTGCCTCGCGCGTGGTCAATGGCGAACGGTACGTGGCGGTGGCCACCGCTGAACGGGTGCGCCGCGCCATCAGCGATCTGGGGTTCCGCCCCGATCAGTCCGCGCGGAATCTGGCGCGGGGTCGTCGCTTCCGGGTAGCCGGGCTGCTCATCACTACGCTGGCCAACCCCCATGTGGTAGCACTTGCCCATGGCGTCGAGCAGGTCCTTCGCCGGGAGGGCTACTCGCTCATCATCGCCTCCACGGATGAGGATCCCGAGGTGGAGCGGCAGCTCCTCGAAGAATTCTCCGAACGCGGCGTCGAAAGCCTGGTCCTGGTTCCCCCATTCTTGTCAGGGATATTCCACGATTACGTTTAGTTAATAAC
>DXGD01000171.1 GCA_019114115.1 Candidatus Nesterenkonia stercoripullorum | reverse complement strand
GCTGAAAATCAGCGAGGTGCCGCTGCTGATGGTGACCCACGACCATTCCGATCACTATGGCGGCAATGAGGGCGTCTTCAACACCGCTCGGGTCCAGCGCGTGCTCTTCTCTGGGTCCGCGTCCTGGGACCTGGAAGCGGAGATGGACTTTCTTGAGCGGATTGAGGATCCGCCACCGGTGGAACGTGCCGAACCCGGCCAGCTCCTGGCCTATGACGAGGACCGATACCCCGTCAGCATCCACGTGGTGGCTGCTGCTGCGCACCACAGCAACCCGAACGACAACTCCTTGGCGGCACTGTTCAACGTGGCGCCAGCCAATGGGGGACCGTCGGCCGACGGGTCAGCCACTCCCGGGCCGGATCTTGCGGGTTCAGCGGGGGAGGGCGGGCTGACGCTGCTGACGACAGGGGATCTGGAAGAGACTGTGACCGACAGTCTGGTGCGGCGCCAGGTCATGCCGGCAGACGTCGACGTGCTCAAAGTGGCCCATCACGGAGCCAAGAACGGGGGCACGGCGCTGTTGCGGCATGCTCGGCCGGCGGTGGCGCTCATCGGAGTGGGGGCAGACAATTCGTACGGTCATCCGGCGCCGGTCATCGCAGAGACGCTGGAAGAGGTCGGCGCGGTGACGTACCGGACGGACATCCACGGGACGGTCGTTCTGACCCAGGAGAACGCGCGGCTGGAGGTCGCAAAAGTCCCCTGAGATGTGCCCGGGTGTCGGAGGGCTCACGCCCTCGCCTCTTGTACCGCGACAGCCTCAACCTGAACGAGCAGGCTTGGATCGGCCAAGTGCTCGAGCACCAGGAGCGTCGCCGCGGGGCGATGCCCTTTGAGGCAGCTCTTCGCCGACTGAGTGAAGGCCTCGATGTCCTGGTGCGAGGTCAGGTAGATCCGCAACGAAGAGATGTCGAAGACAGTGAGATCCACCTCAGCCAGGACACGAAGCACATTGTCGAAGGTGACTCGCGTCTGATGCGCTACGCCCGGGGCAGTGGTTCCGTCGGGGCTCACGCCGACCTGTCCCGAGACGAAGACCAGTCCGCCCGGAGCCGGCGCAAGAGTTCCCTGACTGTGCAGGGCGATGCAACCGCCCTGGGAGGATCCAGCGGAATGATGCCCATGGTCACATCCCCGCTGGTCTCTTATCGTGGCGCGCCCGCAAGAGGCCGTCGACGCTGTCCCAGATCGCGACACCGGCCACCAGGATGAGGAAGACCTCTGTGATCGCGGACCATTCTGGAGAGCTGCCGAACGTGGCCTCAACCTGCTGCGGCAGATCTGGTGAGAACAGGGCGCCCTTCGCCGTCAGCGCGACGATCACCGCACCTGAGACCCAGTTCGCCCCGGTGTTCACGACGGCGACCGGTATGGTCCACCCCCTCTGCGTCCACGCCCGGAGACTGCAGAGGGCGCTGATCCCGAGAGTGAGGATGATGACCGTTTTCCAGATCAGATGCAGATCCGGGTCGAGGACCTGGAATTGGCCGTCCGCGGCGGTCACGCCGCCGAACTGCCAGAAGAGCGCTGCCAGGAGAGTCGCTCCCAGCACGACCGAGGAGATGGCTCCCGGTGGGCGTCGATCCGTCGTCGTCACTTGTCAGAGCCTGGTGACAAGTGCGGCCAGGGCGAACGCGCCAGCAGTGAGTCCGACAGCCACGAGGATCGTCGTCGTCACCGTAGTGGGGGTCCAGGGCACCGGGGGCAGCCGCCAGATGAGGTATGCACCCAGGGGCAAAAGCACGGTCGAACCGCTGAGCACCCCGGGCATAAGGCTCCCTGAGAGCAGGCTCAGGACGATATGGCTGATCCCGTTGATGATGAGCGCCCAGGTGAGACACACGAGCATCGCAGCACTCCAGGGTGGCCGCGTCGCGGTCGCGGTGAGTGCGAGGGCCAGGACGGCCGCCGTGACGATCGCGAGCACAAGGGCGAATTCCGTCTGGTCACCATGGAGCGAGCGTCCCGGAAGCCATTGGTGCCCGGCGATCCAGCCCGTCATGTTCAGGAGCCATTCCTCCGCGTTGTGCAGTACGGACGGCAGCAGCCGCCGCAGCCCAGAGCAGCGCCAGGCGCCGATGATCGACCGGCGAGGTCGTCGTGTCTCCAGCCAGAGGGGTGAGTGGCGAGCTCATGAGGTGAACCTTACATTTGTATGGGTAGGTAATACGACTGTAAGGTGTAGTCATGGATGATGCAAGAGGTGGCAAGTCGAGGCTCGCAGAGGCTCTGACTCGAGTGGTGGCCCGTGAGGGGATCTCCGGGGTCAGCGTGCGGGCAGTCGCCGCCGAGGCCGGTGTGAGTGGCGGGGCTGTTCAATATCACTTCCCGACGCGTGCCGAGATGGTCCTGTATGCCATGGAGTGGACCTCCGAGCAGGTGGAGCAGCGCCTCAGCGCTGTTCCACGGTGGGGGGACGTCCGAGAGTGGACGCGGGAGATCTTGCTGGAGCTGCTTCCGCTCGACGTCGACCGGCACCGGCAGCACGCCGTCTGGTTGGCATTCATCGCCCACGCCGAGACCGACCCCAAGCTCGCAGACGTCAAGCGGCAGACGAACGAGAAGCTGCGTGGGATGTACTCGAGGATCGTTCGCGCGCGGCGTGAGCTGCCAGTCACTGACGGCACCTCAACAGCCAGCAGCCCCACAGCCAGCACCGGCATCGAGATGGACGCGCCACTGCTGCAGTCGCACGTGGACGGACTCTCGCTGCAGCTTGCCGCGCTGGAGCTTGACGAGGCGATCAGGGTGGGCCCGCGCCTGCTGGATCGTTACCTCGTTCTGGCCGTCGATGGGCCGGAGAAGGAGTCGGAGCAGTGAGGGTTATAGTCTGCTGGACAGGTGCGAAGGGTGGAGCACGGCTCAGAGCGCGTGGCGTGAGAGGAAGTCTCGGACGACGTCGTTGAAAGCCCCGGGGGCTTCAAGGTTCGGATAGTGTGCGCCGGGGAGTGCCCTGAACTCCCCGCGCGGGGTCTCCTCAGCCAGTCGACGCGTCATCCTCAGATGATCGGTACCGTCGTCCGTTCCGCAGAGGGCCAATGCAGGCACTCTGATAGTCGGCAGCCGCTCCCAGGTTTCGGTCACAGGTGTGGGCGGTGTGGGAGGAATGGGGACGCCTGCCGGGCCCAGGCGAAGATGATTCGCGATCGTTTCGCGTGCCATGGCCTCGACCAGCCGGTACACGGAGGCGTCGACGTCGTCCCGCGTGCGCCCTGGGCCGGTGGTGAAGGCCATGAAGGCCTCGATCCAGGCTTCGAGGTCGCCGTGCTGCTCGGCGGACTGCCACCGGGCGAAGATATCGAGGGACCAGGGATCGATGAAGTCTGGCTCGCTCGTACCGCACCCGCTGACCACCAGTGCAGCCACCCGTTCGGGGTGTTCGAGGGCTGCGTCGACGGCGGTGCCGCCGCCCATCGAAAGGCCCACGAGGACACCTCGTTCCACCTCGAGGGCGTCGAGCAAGGCTTTGAGGTCGTCGGTGAGCCGGTAAGCAGCAGCTGCATCGGAAGATTCGCCGTGCCCCCGAGCGTCAGGTGCGATCACCCGGCGACCTTCGAACGCACTCATCTGCGGTCTCCACATTCGGTGGTCTACCGCGCCGCCGTGAAGGAGGATGACAGGTGTGGCGTCACTCTCCACGCCCGCCTCCGCATAGGCGATCTTCTGGTCAGGAAGATCGAAGTGCTTGGTGATGAACATAACATTTAGAATGACATGGCATAGACAAGATGACAACCAAGGTGTCAAAATAGACGATATGGACGTGCCGTTGAACCCTGAGGAGCTGGCTGGCCGGCTCGCCCATGTCTACGCCGCGCTTGGGCCCGTGTACCGGAAGGTGGCACGGATTGTGGAAGGTGATGAGCCCGTGAATCGGATGTCCGTGGGCGTCCGCGCGGTCATGGAGCATCTGAACCGCGAGGGAGAACGGACGGTGCCGCAGATCGCGGGGTCTCAAGAAATCAGCCGGCAGTTCGTCCAGCGCATGGCTAACGATGCCCATGACGCAGGCTTCGTCGAGTTCGTCGACAACCCGGCACACCGCCGCTCGCGTCTGCTTCGGCTGACAGCCGGGGGCAGAGCCGCGATCCGGGAGGTGGTGGCACGTGAGCACCAGCTCATGGGGCGAGTCGGCGGTGACCTGACCTCGCGTGAGCTCGATGCGACGCTCCGCGTGCTGCATCACATGAAGGCTGCGCTCGATGACCTCGGCCGTGCTTCGGAGGCTCGGGGCACCTCAGCGCCTCCGGGCACTTCGGGGGCTCCGGGCGACGGCGGAGCAGGCTAAAGGCGGAGCAGAGTAAGAGGCTCGCGCGGCACATACGGCGGCAGCACATGCAACGACGGCGGGCCCGGAGTCATTGAAGACTCCGGGCCCGCCGCGCGGTGTCGCTCGCTAGAGCGCGAGCACACTATGAATAGCTATCACAAGCTGATCAGGGGATCTGCAGCTCGTCACCGACGAAGATCAGGTTCGGATCCTCGATGGTGTCACCGTTGGCTGCGTGCAGATCTTCCCAGCTGACGCCGTACTGGTCGGCGATCGAAGCGAGGGTCTCGCCGGCGGAGACAGTGTGAGTCTCACCGGAAGTAGGTGCCTGCTCGACGGGTGCCTGCTCAACAGGTGCTTCCTCGACAGGTGCCTGCTCGACGGGAGCTTCCTCGACAGGTGCCTGCTCAACGGGTGCTTCCTCGACGGGAGCTTCCTCAACGGGAGCTTCCTCGACCGGAGCTTCCTCAACGGGGGCTTCCTCGACCGGAGCCTCCTCAACGGGGGCTTCCTCGACCGGAGC
>DXGD01000170.1 GCA_019114115.1 Candidatus Nesterenkonia stercoripullorum | reverse complement strand
ATCTTCCTCTTTCTGAGTGCGATACCTTCAATGCCGGGTGCGCCGTCGGCTGATAGCTTCCGGCCAGCTTCGCTGTGCTGCTCTGTGTCCGCCGACATGAGCAGGAGCGAGCTCTTCCTCATCCCGGCTAGATGGAAGCTATGGGAGCGGTGTTCCGCTGTGCCTGGGCACGACGGAGCAGACGCATCAGCGGGCTGCCCTCTCCACCCTGGCTGTCGCCCAGCGCCGCGGTCAGCCGGTCCAGGTAGATGGCCAGGACCACCACCGAGAGCCCGGCTTCGAATCCAAGCCCGATGTCAAGCCGGCTGATGGCCGAGACGACTTCGCTGCCCAGTCCCCCGGCGCCCACCAATCCAGCGATCACGGCCATGGAGAGAGCCAGCATGATGACCTGGTTCACGCCTGCCATGATGGTGGGCAGGGCCAGCGGGAGCTGGATGCGTCGGAGGATCTGTCCCGGCGAGCTTCCGAAGGCGTGACCCGCCTCCACCACTTCGGAATCCACCTGCCGGATACCCAGCTCGGTGAACCGTACGCCAGGCGGCAGACAGAAGATCAGGGTGCCGATGACACCTGCGGTGACGCCGACGCTGAAGAGCACGACGACGGGGACGAGCCACACGAAGGCCGGCATCGTCTGCATGAGGTCCATCACCGGACGGATAGCGTTGCTGAAACCGTCGGATCGAGCAGCGAGGATCCCTAGCGGGATGCCGATCAGGAGAGCCACCCCGGCGGCCACTGCCACCAGTGCCAAGGTCTCCATGGCGTTCTCCCACTGATCGACGCTGATGATGAATGTCATCAGCACCAACAGGAGAAGTCCGAGCTTCCAGCTCTTCACCAGCCACCCCAGCAACGCGAAGATCAGGGCCATAATGAGCGCGTCGGGCGCGGTCAGGATCCCTGCGATACCGTCCGTCGCACTGGTCACACCGTCGCGTATCAGCTGGAAGAATGGCCGCAACGTGCTGTTGATCCAGTCGAAAGCCGATTCGATCCAGTCGCCGACGTTCAACCGCGGGATCGTGCGGGATTCCGTTTCCTGAGCGATGGGGTTCACGCCACCACCTCCTGCTGGTCCCCGGCGGAAGCATGACTCGACGTCGTCGGGTCCGCCAGGGCACGGAACAGTGTGGCCTGGGGAATGAGTCCGAGCAATGCGTTGGAATCATCGACGACAGGCAGTGAGGCACCTGTTGCGGCGGCGTGAGGGAGCACATCGATCAGCGCTGAGTCGGGACGCACCCCGTGGACCGGATGCAGAATCTCCTTCAGCGACTGCCCTCCCGAAAGGACCCGCGCGGTCACCTCGGCTTCGTGGACGACGCCCTGCAACGTCCCCGCACTATCGGCGACGACGAGCGAGGCCACATTCTGCTGGCTCATCGCCCTCTGGGCGGCCTGCAGGCCGGAGTCGAGCTGCAGTGCCTCCGACGCCGATTCCATGATCGAATCCGCTGTCAGCACTCGGGCCCGGTCCACGTCCTGGATGAACTGCGCCACGTAGTCATTGGCCGGCTCGTTGAGAATCTGCTTGGAGGTGCCCACCTGGACGATTCGACCGTCGCGCATCATGGCGATCCGGTCGCCCAGACGCATGGCCTCGTTCAGATCATGGGTGATGAACAGAATGGTCTTGCCCAGGTGCTGCTGGAGTTCGATGAGCTGGTCCTGCATCTCGCGCCGGATCAAGGGATCCAGCGCGCTGAAGGCCTCATCCATCAGCATGACATCGGTACCGGCAGCCAGGGCGCGGGCCAGACCCACACGCTGACGCATCCCGCCGGAGAGCTCATCGGGCCGATAGCCGCCCCAGCCGTCGAGCCCCACCATCTTCAGGGCTTCCGCGGCTTTGGCCTCACGATCGGACCGGTTCACGCCGCGGACCTCCAGCCCGTACCCGGCGTTCTGGCCGACAGTGCGGTGCGGCAAGAGGGCGAAGTGCTGGAAGACCATGGAGATCTTCTCGCGTCGGATCGAGCGCAGCTCACGGTCATTGAACCGGCTGATGTCGACGCCGCCGACTGTCACACTGCCGGCGGTGGGATCGAGCAGTCCGTTGACCATACGGATCAGCGTCGACTTGCCGGAGCCGGAAAGCCCCATCACCACGAAGATCTCGGATTCCGGGACGTCGAATGTCGCGTCGATGACAGCGGCAGTCAGGCCCTCTTCGCGGAGCTCCTCGCGCGGGGTGCCCGATTTCAGCTTCTCCACACCGCGCTCGGCACGCCGGCCGAAGACTTTATAGGCGTTGCGGATGCTGACAGCAGGTTCAGCAGTGCCTTGACTCACATCTGTCCTTCAGTTGGGGGCGAATTCCGCCCCGAGGGAGCTGTACCCATGCGCCACTGAGTCGGCCGTGACCGGCCCAGCGACTCCCTCATACCATCCGGGACTATTCAAGACTTCGTGTCGCGGCGGCGAGTACAGACCCTCGGAGCGAGCTGTTGCAACTGTAGCAAAGGTTCTGCCTACACCTTAGTATTCTTGACCCAATTGTAATTTT
>DXGD01000169.1 GCA_019114115.1 Candidatus Nesterenkonia stercoripullorum | reverse complement strand
ATGGCACCCCCGTGATCGTCTCGGACCTGCCGATCTTCGCGGAAATCGCGGGGGAAGCGGTCCGGGAGGGCGGCACCCAGATCGACTCTCCGGATGACCCCGAGGCCACCGCGCAAGCCGTCCGGGCTCTGAGTGCACCGGAGATGTTCGGTGCGGCATCGCGGGCGGCGTATCGGCGAAGCCAGGACTACTCATGGGATGCCTCTGCACAGCGACTCATCGAGATGGCACGACGCGCTGCTGCGCAGTACCGCAAAGACTAGTGCCCACAACAGGCTGATACGCGGGAGACCTGACACGGCATAGGCGGTCTGGCCACCTCGGTGCAGGTGCCATGAGGTCATCCCTCGCCCATGGGCAGCAGGATAGAGGGTTCGACGTCGGCGATGAGCCGCATGGGGTTGATGTACTCACCGTGATGACGGACTCCCCAGTGGACGCAGGGATGGTCGCAGTGGTGGGTTCCGGCGCCTGCGGGCTCATCCATGCCCCCGGGCGTCAGCTGAGGGTCCCTCACCTCGTATGTGGCGAGGGTGCCGATCGCTTCACCTGCTGCGACGTCGTCACCTACCCGGAGCGTTGCTCGCACGGGCTCGAAAGAGCTGACGTACCCTTCGGGGTGCTTCACCGAAACGACGGGCCTGTTGACCACTTTGCCGGCGAAGCTCACGACGCCCTCTTCGGGCGCTCGAACGGGTGCCCCTTCTGCGGCAGGTCTTATTTCTAGGTCGACCCCGCGATGCCCTGCCGCCCAGGGCGCCGGTGGACGTGCGAAGGGTCGTAGTACGTCTGGGTTGTCCACGGTGGGCGAGAGCCACAGCGGCTTATCTGCGGCTGAGGCGGCGGAGGGGGTGATCAGCGAGAGAAGGGCCAGCAGCAGGGCGAGGGCAAGAGTGCGAGGACGAGGTGCGGGGAAGGGCGATCGTATCGTGTACGTGCCAGGCGTTCCCTGGCGTCGACCTCGGTGTGATTCCGCAGTGGCCGCGCAGGTTGCGGCCACCATCTCGAAGCCAGTCTCACCCAGACCCGAACTATCGGGTGCACTAGGGGTCGGCGAAGGAGGGGGCGGCGGTGGTGAAGGCGGGGTCGGAGTCGGAGTCCGGTGACGGGGGATCATGGGTCCAGTCTGCGCTCAGAGCGCAGTCCCCCTACGCTGGAGCAGCGCCATGTGTTGGCGCTAGCCGGGGAGGATGCGAGAGCGACCCGGTTGAGGAAAACTCGACCGCGGAGCCACGGCGACCGAGCTGTCACGACTGAACACTGCCTACCCGGCCGTGATGGACAAGCGGTGACCGACAGCGCAGCGATGCCAGGTTGGGCATATGGGCGCGCTGGGCTAGACTGGAGCGCAGCAGTTGACGTGAGGTGGCTAGTCGTGTGCCTAGAAGGTGCCCGCTTTTCGTCTGACGTCGGCTGACTACGCGCAAGCTATGAGTGTTCAGGGCGAACAGAGCCGTGTGTGCAGGAACCACTGCATACACGCGGGTGTTGTACGCGCTGGGCACGCTCCTTCGATCGGTCCGCTGGACTGTGAGGGCCCCTTGGGGTCCTCCACGGTGTGCGGCCGAAGGAGATATGAGAGGACGTGCTCCCTGCACGTGGCTCTCATTCAGGTTTGCCAGGGATCCGGGCAATCCGGACACACATCATCAACCGAAAACACGTCGGCGCTGCGCGGAGGAAGACCGCGTTCGCTGGCCCATGCAGCTCTGTGGCGCCCAGCCGTCACAAGCCCACGGACCAGCTAAGCCCGGCACCGAAAGGAAAACTCATGCCTGTCGTCACCATGCGCCAGCTCCTCGATTCCGGCGTCCACTTCGGCCACCAGACCCGTCGCTGGAACCCCAAGATGAAGCGCTACATCTTCACTGAGCGCAACGGCATCTACATCATCGATCTGCAGCAGTCGCTGTCCTACATCGATCGTGCCTACGAGTTCGTCAAGCAGACTGTTGCCCACGGCGGCAGCGTCCTGTTCGTCGGCACCAAGAAGCAGGCTCAGGAGGCCATCTCCGAGCAGGCCACCCGCGTGGGCCAGCCCTACGTGAACCACCGTTGGCTCGGCGGTATGCTGACCAACTTCGCCACGGTCTCCAAGCGCGTCGCGCGTATGAAGGAGCTCGAGGAGATCGACTTCGACGACGTCGCCGGTTCCGGCCACACGAAGAAGGAGCTGCTGCTCCTGCGTCGCGAGCTCGACAAGCTGCAGGCCAACCTCGGTGGTATCCGCAACCTGAACAAGACTCCCTCCGCTCTCTGGGTTGTCGACACCAAGAAGGAGCACCTCGCTGTTGACGAGGCGCAGAAGCTCGGCATCCCGGTCATCGCGATCCTGGATACCAACTGCGATCCGGACGACGTCGACTACCCGATCCCGGGCAACGACGACGCCATCCGCTCCGTCGACCTGTTGACCCGCGTGGTCGCCGACGCCGTCGCCGATGGCCTGATGGCCCGCGAGGACAAGCGCGGCGGACGCTCCGGCGCCCAGGCCGAGCCTATGGCCGAGTGGGAGCGCGAGCTGCTGGAGCAGCACGCCACCGAGCAGTCGGCAGATGCAGCTCCGGATCAGCCTGTCACTCAGCAGTCCGCCGTCGGCGAGACTGAGCCCGTGCAGCCTTCGCCTGAGGACGCCCCGGCGCCCGAGGCCGCGACTGCACAGACCCCCGCCACTCCGGCTGACGACGCGAAGTAAGAGAGGAATCTGCTCAATGGCGAATTACACCGCTGCAGACATCAAGGCCCTGCGCGAGCGCACAGGTGCCGGCATGATGGATGTCAAGAAGGCTCTCGACGAGGCCGACGGCGACATGGAGAAAGCCATCGAGGCGATCCGCGTCAAGGGCCTCAAGGGCGCCGCCAAGCGCGAGGGTCGTTCCGCTGTGGAAGGCCTGGTCACCGCCAAGGTCGTCAACGGCACCAAGGGATACCTGCTGGAGATGAACGCTGAGACTGACTTCGTGGCGAAGTCGGACAAGTTCGTCGGCCTGGCCAATAAGGTCCTCGAGACCGCCGTGGCCCAGGACGTGGACTCCGTCGAGGCGCTTCTCGAAGCCGATGTCGACGGCAAGCCGCTCGCCGACTTCGTGACCGAAGAGGGCGCCGTTCTCGGCGAGAAGGTCGTTGTGCGCCGGCTGGCCACTGTCGAGGGCGCTGCCGTCGACGCCTACCTGCACAAGACCTCCAAGGACCTCCCGGCCCAGGTCGGTGTCCTGTTCGCAGTTGATGCGGATTCAGAGGACGCACGTACGGCAGCCCACGACATCGCTGTGCACGCTGCCGCCATCGTCCCCTCGTACCTCACTCGGGACGAGGTGCCCGCCGATCTCGTGGAGAACGAGCGGCGCATCGCCGAGGAGACCGCCCGCGCGGAGAACAAGCCCGAGCAGGCTATGCCGAAGATCATCGAAGGGCGCACCAACGCGTACTTCAAGGAGCACGTCCTGCTGGACCAGCCCTTCGCCAAGGACCCGAAGCAGTCCGTGGCACAGGTGCTCCAGGGATCCGGTGCAGAGGCCGTCGGCCTCGCCCGCTTCCGCGTCGGCGCCTGATTTTCGTCTCTCGCTGCGCAGCCAGCCTGCCAGCTGAGATGTCGAAGAGCTTTTCTGCGGCTCAGGCGCTTAGAATAGTCAGGAATGCCTGAATGCAGAGTCAAGGGGGTGACCACTTCATCATGAGGTGGGCACCCCCTTTTTCTGTGCGCTTAACCCTGTGAAAGGACCCTCCATGTCTGTAGAACCAGCGCCCTCACGTCGCCGTGTGCTTCTGAAGCTCTCGGGAGAGGTCTTCGGCGGCGGCAACGTCGGAGTCGACCCGGCCACAGTGCGAGGCATCGCCGAGCAGATCGCAGCCGTGCGGGGGCAGGTGGAAGTGTCCGTCGTCGTCGGCGGAGGCAACTTCTTCCGCGGGGCTGAGCTGTCCAAGGCCGGGATGGATCGTGCGCGTGCCGACTACATGGGCATGCTCGGGACCGTGATGAACTGCCTGGCGTTGCAAGACTTCCTCGAGCAATCAGGCCAGCCCACCCGGGTGCAGACCGCGATCACCATGGGCCAGGTCGCCGAATCCTACATCCCGCTGCGCGCCGTGCGGCATATGGAGAAGGACCGTGTGGTGGTCTTCGGCGCAGGTGCCGGCATGCCGTACTTCTCCACAGACACAGTCTGCGCTCAGCGGGCCCTGGAAGTCGGAGCCGATGTGGTGCTCATGGCGAAGTCCGGGGTCGACGGCGTATACACCGCAGACCCGAAGACGAACGCTGACGCGCAGAAGCTCGAGCACCTGACCTTCACCGATGCGCTGGTCAACAACATCCGTGTCATGGACCAGACGGCGATGACCATGTGCAATGACAACAACCTCTCAATGCGCGTCTTCGGCATGGAGGGCGAGGGCAATGTGACCCGTGCGCTGCTCGGAGAAGAGCTGGGCACTCTGGTGACACCCTGAGCTCCGCCGCCCACACTTCCACGCCGTAGACTGGCATCAACACCCACCCAAGGAGACCTACTGTGATTGACGAGACCCTGTCTGAGACGAAAGATCAGATGGAACGAGCACTCGAAGCGACATCCGAGGATTTCGCGACAGTGCGCACGGGACGCGCCAACCCGTCGCTGTACTCCAAAGTGCTCGTGGACTACTACGGATCGGCGACGCCGCTGCAGCAGCTGGCCTCTTTCAACACCCCAGACGCACGCACGATCCTGATCAGCCCCTACGATGTCTCGGCCTTGCGCGAGATCGAGCGGGCGCTCTCCGACTCGGAGATCGGCGCGAACCCCTCCAATGACGGCAAGCAGATCCGTATCACGATGCCGGAGCTCACTGAGGAGCGACGCAAAGAGTACGTGAAGATCGTCAAGGGCAAAGGCGAGGACCACAAGGTCTCCGTGCGCAACACCCGCCGCAAAGCCAAGGATTCGATCGAGAAAGCCGTCAAGAACGGCGATATCGGTGAGGACGAGGGCGAACGTGGCACCAAGGAGCTGGAAGCCCTCACGAAGACCTACGTCGACCGCATCGACGACATGATCAAGCGCAAAGAGACTGAGCTGCTCGACGTCTGATGCAGGCATCTTCTCCCCGGCACGACACGCGGGCACCGGAGGGACAGACCATTCCTGAGGACACACAGCCAGCTCAGCGCACTCCGAAAGCCGGCAGGGACCTGCCAGCGGCCATCACCACCGGAGCGGCGCTGCTGATCCCGGCTGTGCTCGGCATCATCTTCTTCGAGCTGCTGCTGATCCTGGTGGCCACCGTCCTGCTCTCCTTGGGCGTCTGGGAAGTGGCTAGGGCCCTGGAGACCAAAGGCCTTCGGCTGCCGAAGATCCCGCTGTTCCTGGGTGCCGTCACCATGCCGGTCTCTGCCTACTTCGGCGGCGCAGAGGCGTTGACGCTCGCCCTCATGGTGACGGGGATCGCGATTGTGATCGGCGCGGCGATCGCCCGGGTGGAGGACCCCGGGCGTTCCATCGTGAGCTCCTTGTTCGTCGCCTGCTGGGTGCCGTACCTGATCAGCTTCGCGGTGCTCCTGCTGGAGCAGCCTGAAGGGGAGTGGCGGCTGGCCGTCGTCGTGCTGCTGGTGGTGTCGAATGACACCTTCGGGTACATCGTCGGAGTGCTCTTCGGGAAGCACCCGATGGCTCCGAAGATCAGCCCGAAGAAGTCCTGGGAAGGGTTCAGCGGGTCCATGCTCGGAGCCATGGGCGTGGGCATGCTGACCTCGTGGCTCGTCTTCGATGAACCTGTGTATATCGGCGCGGTGCTCTCCGCGGTCGTGGTGGTGGCGTCTACAGCAGGGGACTTCTCCGAATCGATGGTCAAACGGGAGCTGGGCCTGAAGGACATGTCGCATGTGCTGCCGGGACACGGCGGCGTGATGGACCGGCTCGACTCGCTCGTGTTCGCGATGCCCAGTGCTTTCTTCGTCATCGTGGCGCTTACCGAGGATTCCGGCGGCGTTCCATTAGGGTTGTGAGCATGGCTCACGAGCATTCTCCACTGTTCACGCTCCAGGACGGCGGCTCGCGCGGATATTCCGCCGAGGAAGTCGACGAGTTCATGGCGAGGGCGCGTGCGGCCTATGAATCCGGGGCCGGTATGCCCCTGCGCGACATCCGCGACGTCAGCTTCGCCCTGACTCCCGGCGGGTATGACCCTGCCGCTGTCGACGCTGCGCTGGACCGCCTCGAAGATGCCTTCGCCGCCGCTGAACGAGATCGATACATCGAGGCCCACGGCGAGGACGCCTGGTACGAGCTGCTCGCCGAGCGTGCTGAGCCATTGCGCGCGCGGTTGAGCCGCCCCGATGGGAAGCGGTTCCGCGAGCCCACTCACTCATCGGCCCTGGGGTACCGCAAGAGCGACGTCGACGGGCTGTGCGAGCAGCTGACCAGCTACCTCGACGGTGAGAACCCGATGAGCGTGCACGAAGTCCGCACCAAGACCTTCTCCGGCGCTCACGGCACCGACGGTTACGACGAAGCCCAGGTGGACGCCTTCATGGATCGCGTGACGGAGATCATGGCCTCTGTGGGCTAGGTCTTTGCGGGGTGGCCCGGCGTCGTACGTGAGGTGGCTGGGCCGCGTGCCTGGGGGCTCGGCGGCGTGCTGATGAGGCGCCTCGATCTTTCGTGCCGAAAAGAATGCGGCCGTGGCTGTCGCGCATCGTCCGAACGCGTCAAAACCCTCCGTTCTCCGTGTGGCCCTCCCGTCTAGGAGAGGGGTCAACGGAGCACGGAGGGTTTTGTCTTGCGATGGCCGCAGGGCCGACCTCAGCTCATCAGTGGTCCACGGCCTTCTCCGCGCCCACACCGGTGAGTGAACGGATCTCCATCTCGGCCTGCTTCACCGGGTCCTCGGCGATCTTCGAGGTCTTCGAACCGATGAAGCCAAGCAGGAACGCCAGCGGAATCGAGACGATGCCTGGGTTCGTCAGCGGGTAGAAGGCCAGATCGGTCTCCGGGAAGAAGGAGGTATCGCTGCCCCACACCACAGGAGAGAAGCTGATCAGCACGATCGCCGAGCCTAGCCCACCGTAGATGGACCAGAGCGCACCACGGGTGGTGAACCCCTTCCAGAACAGCGAGTAGATGATGGTCGGCAGGTTCGCGGACGCGGCGACGGCGAAGGCCAGCGCCACCAGGAACGCCACGTTCTGCCCCTGGGCGCCGATACCGCCGACGATAGCCAGCGCACCAACGACGATGACGGTGACGCGCCCCGCCCTGACCTCGCCCTTCGAGTCGATCTGCCCCTTCTTGATCACCTGTCCGTAGACATCGTGAGCGAAGGAGGCCGATGCGGTGATCGTCAGGCCGGCCACCACCGCGAGGTTCGTCGCGAACGCGACAGCTGCGATGATGCCCAGCAGCAGGGTGCCGCCGAGTTCGTAGGCCAGCAGCGGCGCAGCGGAGTTCTGGCCGCCTGGTGCCGCAAGGATCTGATCTTGATCCAGCAGTGCTGCGGCGCCGAAGCCGAGCACCAGCGTGAACAGGTAGAAGGCACCGATCAGGCCGATCGCCACCACGACGGACTTCCGTGCGTCCTTCGCCGTCGGCACTGTGTAGAACCGGATCAGCACGTGCGGGAGGGCCGCCGTGCCCAGCACCAGAGCGACGCCGAGGGAGATGAAGTCCAGGCGCGTGAAGAGGTCGGCGCCGTACTGCAGGCCCGGTTCCAGGAGGTTCGCCTCGCCGGTGTTCTCCACCGCGCCGCCGAGCAGCCCGGAGAAGTTGAAACCGAACAGGGCCATGACCCAGACCGTCATCACGCCGGACCCGAGGATCAGCAGCGTTGCCTTGATGATCTGCACCCAGGTGGTGCCCTTCATGCCGCCGATGAAGACGTAGACGATCATCAGGGCGCCGACCAGGGCGATCACCAAGGACTGTCCGGCTCGTGAATCGACGCCGACGAGCAGCGAGACCAGCGCGCCAGCACCTGCCATCTGTGCCAGCAGGTAGAACAGGCAGACGCACAGCGTCGAGATCGCGGCGGCGATCCGGACCGGCTGCTGGCGCAGCCGGAAGCTGAGGACGTCGGCCATGGTGAACTTGCCGGTATTGCGCATCAGCTCGGCGACCAGCAGCAGCGCGATGAGCCACGCGACGAGGAAGCCGATGGAGTACAGGAAGCCGTCGTAGCCGTAAATGGCGATGGCCCCGACGATGCCGAGGAACGAGGCGGCGGAGAGATAGTCTCCGGCGATCGCCGTGCCGTTCTGGCCGCCCGAGAAGGCGCGCCCGCCGGCATAGAAGTCCGCGGCGGTCTTATTGTTCTTCGAGGCGCGAATGACGAAGAACAGCGTCACCGCGACGAAACCGAGGAAGATCCCGATATTCGCCCAGGGGTTGCCGACCTCCGTGGAGAGCGTGCTGTCGCTGCTGGTGAGCAGCCCGGTAGAAAGCGTAGAGCTCATGGACGCTCAGCTCCCTTCTGCGTGGCGGTGGCACCCTGTGTGGCGCTGGCCTCGGAGGCTTCGTCGCCTGCGTCCGGCGCGGTGACGACGGCGTCGTCGGGTGTTTCATCGGGGAGGCCGATGCCTGCGGCCTCCAGCTCATGCCGGATCTTGGAGGCTTTCGGGTCGAGCTTCGAATTCGAGAACGCGACGTAGAGTCCGGTGATGACGAAAGTGGTCAGGAACTGCAGCAGGCCCATGATGATGCCGACATTGATGTTGCCGAAGACCTGGATGGCCATGACCTGCGGCAAGAAGGCGGCCATCAGCACATAGACGAGATACCAGACGATGAAGACGACAGTCATCGGGAAGACGAAGCTCCGATGGGTTCGCTTCAGCTCCTGGAACTCGGCGCGGCTTTGCACCTCCCTGTAATCGACGGGCGCGTGGGCGCCAGCGGGTGAGCTCATTGCTCCTCCAGTCATATGGTGGTTGTGATGTGCACTACTTTCCAGGAGTGATGCGCGTCACGAAAAGCTGAGAGGCCGCATCCTGCGCTGAACGGCACTGCTGGTGCGTTCAGCGGTCAGCGGCGCTCGCGTGGGCGCGGTGCTTGCCCCGGCGTCGTGTCCAGGGCGAAGGGCAGGATAGGGAGAGCCTGAGCACCTGAATTACGATGGGACAGTGGTCGAGCTCACCCCTTTCGTCGTCGCGCTGGTAGCGCTGATCGCCGTGCTTGCTGCCACGGTCATACTGCTGCTGACCCGGAACATCGGGGTAGGCCGGGCGCGTCGGCCCCCGGAGCATACCCAGGACAGCGGCGAGGTGGCCGAGCCGGACTACCGTCTGCTGATGGAGGCCACGCAGGCGCAGCTGGTGGAGGTGGAGCTGCGTTCGCTGCGTGCGCAGATCTCGCCGCATTTCATCTACAACAGCCTCAATGCCATCGCCGGGCTCATACCGACTGATCCGGTGAAGGCGCGCGAGCTGGTGATCGAGTTCGCCGACTTCACCCGCTACAGCCTGCGCAGCGATGCGGACTTGACGACTCTGGAAGAGGAACTGGCCGCCGTCGAACGCTATGTCCTGCTGGAGAAGGCCCGGTTCGAGGACCGAATCCACGTGGAACTGCGCATCGCGCCGGAGGTGCTGAGCCTGCAGATCCCGTTCCTGGCCGTGCAGCCGCTGGTGGAGAACGCCGTGCGCCACGGCGTGAACTCGCAGGACGGAACCGGCCACGTGGTCCTGACAGCCCGAGACGCCGATACCCATGCCGAGATCAGCGTGGAGGACGACGGCGTCGGCGCCGACGCGGACTACATGTCCGCCGTTCTCGCCGGTGAGGTGGAGGGAACCCATATCGGGCTGCGCAATGTGGACCTCCGGCTGCGTCAGGTCTACGGTGGCGCGAACGGCCTGACCATTGAAACGGCCACGGACGCCGGTATGCGGGTCTCCATGCGCGTGCCGAAGTTCCCTGCCCATACGACGCGCCAGGAGGCGTTGTGAGCACTGAGAAGGTGAGCACTGAGAAGGTGAGCACTGAGAATCCCCAGCTGCGGGCGCTCGTCGTCGATGATGAGCCGCCGGCGATCAAGCAGATGCAATGGCTGCTCAACGAGGAGCCTCTGGTCCGCACGGTGCACACGGCCGCCAACGTGGCTCAGGCCCGGCATGTGCTGGATACCGAGCGGATCGACGTCGTCCTGCTGGATATCCATATGCCAGGTCACAGCGGCTTGGATCTGGCGAGGGACCTCACGCGGGATCGTGAGGCGGAGACCGTGCCGGAGAGCTCGCCGCAGATCATTTTCGTGACTGCGGATGCACAGCCCGCTGTGGAAGCCTTCGAACTGCGGGTCAGGGACTACCTGCTCAAACCAGTGCGGGCCCAGCGGCTGCACGAGGCTTTGCGGCGGGTGGCGGAGTCCAGCGCAGCCCAGCCCGCCGCGGAGCCGCAGATGATCCGGGTCTCGGTGCTTCAGGGCGATTCGACGCTGTTGCTGCCGATCTCCTCGATCCGCTGGGCCCAGGCCCAGGGCGACTATGCGCGGCTGCACACCGAGGAGGGATCCTACCTGCTGCGGGCGTCGCTGGCAGATCTGGAGGAGCAATGGGGCGATTACGGTTTCGTCCGGATCCACCGGTCGCACGTCGCCAACCTGAACTACACCCAGCGCGTCCTGCACCGTCAGGGCCGCATGTCGCTGCGGGTCTGCGACGTCGAACTGCCGGTCAGCCGTCGGCTCATGCCGCATGTGCGGGAACGGCTCGAAGAGCACCGGCTGCGCTCCGCGCCGCGGAACCCGGCGAAGGGGCCGGCATGATGCGGGACGAGCCTGACGAGCCCTCCACCGAGGAGCCCAGCTCAGCTGCCGAGCCCAGCACCGCTTCCGAGCACAGCACCGCCACCGAGCGCAGCGCCCCGGATTTCTCAGCCCTGCGACGACGTCGGGTGCCGGTGCGCAGACCCGGAGTCGCCCCGAGCGCCGAGGAAGTCCTTCTCTCGCCGTCCAGGGGCCACATCACTCCCTCGAGCGAGGCCACGAGCAGAGTGCGCGGCCTGATGCGCGCCCAGCTGCGAGCCGCGCTGATCGTCTCCATCGGGTTCTTCGCGGTCATGCTGGCCGTCGGCGCAGGTGGCGTGCTCTTCCGCGACCTGGCGACGGCGACGCTGGCCGGCATCCCCTGGGAATGGCTGCTGCCCGGTGCCGGGTTCTTCCCCCTGCTGCTCGTCGCAGGCTGGTGGTACGTGCGTACGGCTGAACGGCTGGAACGACGCTTCACGGCCAGTGCGGAGCCCGGTGAGGTGGCGGGCTCGAATGACGACTGACATCTCAGCGCACGCGCCCCTGGTCGTTGTGGGCATCGTCTGCGTGGTGACGTGGATGATCAGTGCCCACGGGCTGAGCTTCTCCCGCTCCACGAGCGATTTCTACGTGGCCTCGCGCCGGGTCTCACCCTGGCTGAACGCCTCGGCCATCGCGGGCGAGTACCTGTCGGCGGCGAGCTTCCTCGGCGTCGCTGGGCTCATCGTCGCCAATGGGACGCACGGCCTGTGGTTCCCGGTGGGCTACACGGCCGGCTTCCTGACCCTGCTGGTGTTCGTGGCAGCACCGCTCCGACGCTCAGGGGCCTACACGATTCCGGATTTCGTGCATCTGCGGTTCCGCTCTGAGCAGCTGCGCAGGCTCACCGCCATGATCGTGGTGCTGACCGGCTGGCTGTACATCGTGCCGCAGCTGCACGGAGCCTCCTTGGCGATGTCCGCCGTCTCGCAGATCCCCGGCTGGGTAGGCCCGGTGCTGGTCGTGGCTGTCGTGCTGCCGACCGTCCTGTCGGGTGGGATGCGCTCGGTGACGATCGCCCAGGCCGTGCAGTACTGGCTGAAATTCACCGCACTGCTGGTGCCGACGATCTTCATCGTGCTGCACTTCGGCGCCCTGGACAGCGTGGATCTCCCGGACTTCTCCGCAGTGTGGAGCGCAGGGGTGGGGCTCGATGGCGGCCCGGGGCTCTACCGGACGGTCTCGCTCGTCTTCGCGCTGATGCTGGGGACGCTGGGCCTCTCGCATGTGCTGGTGCGCTTCTACACGAACCCCGATGGGACGACGGCTCGGCGGACCACCCTGCGGCTGCTGGGCCTGCTGCCGCTGTTCTACATCCTGCCGGTGATTCTCGGGGTGATCGCGCGCGCCGTCTCGCCGGACGGGGTGACCGGTCGCGCGAGCGATATCGCCATCCTGGACCTGCCCTCGACGATATTCTCCGGGGTGCTCGGTGACCTGCTCACGGCGCTGGTCGCCGGGGGAGCCTTCGCCGCGTTCCTCTCGACCGCCTCAGGCTTGGTGGTGTCGATCTCGGGGGTGGTCTCCCAGGAGTTCTTCCGCGGGACGGTGGGCGGCTTCCGGATCGGGGCACTCATCGCCGTTGCCGTGCCGCTGCTGATCGGCACGGTGACCAGTGAGCTTGCCCTGGCCGGGGCGGTGGCGATGGTGTTCACCTTCACCGCGTCCTCACTGGCGCCGGTGGTGCTGCTGGGCATCTGGTGGCGCGGGATCACGGTGGTCGGGGCGATGACCGGGATGATCTGCGGTGCGCTGCTGTCCCTGGCCGCTCTGGTGCTGGGCCTGGGAATGGACGACGCCGCCCCCGGCGCACTGCTGCTGACCTACCCTGCCGTGTGGTGCATCCCTGCAGCTTTCCTCATCACGGTCCTGGTCAGCCGGTGGGGCCCGGGGACTCCGCCGAAGAGCACCGACGCCGTTCTCGCGCTGCTGCACATCCCGCCGGTCAGGCGCAAGACGTCGTAGGCCCGCTGCGGGGGGCGCAGACCCGTCGGCGTCGTCTAGGTGCGCCTGGCCCGGGAAAACCGGCCCGGGAAGGCTGCCCCAGGTCTGGCTCAGCTGAGCTGCAGGACCTTCTCCGTGACGACTGCCGCGCGCACGTTCGAGAAGTTCGACTCTTCGCGCAGCTCGGAGAAGCCGAGCGTCTCCAAGATCTTCAGCGTCCCGATGTTGTCCACCACGACGCGGGCGATCACAGGACGCTCGGGGAAATCCGTGAGGAACCGCTGGAGGGCGTCCGTCGTGATCCCCTGACCCCAGAACTGCTTATCGATCCAGAACATGATCTCGCGGGAGTCTTCGTCGACGAAGGCGGCGATCGACCCGACCGGCTGGCCGTCGACGTCGATGGTCCGCACGATGGCGTCGTCGTCCCCGAGGAGCTCACCCCAGTGGTGGTCGAAGATGCTGCGGTCCTTGGGGTTCGTCGAGGCGAAGCCCGCCATATGCGCGGCCTCGGCATCCTGCTGGAAGCGGAAGAACTCGTCCAGATCGCTCGTCCGAACTTCCCGTAGCGTGACCATCAGTGAGGCTCCTTATCCGGTCCGTGACCGAAAGCGTGCAGTGCATTATTCAGTGCACTGTCCAGTGCGTTATCCAGTGCGGTGTTGCGATGTATCGTCTTAGTGGACAGCGACGGCATGCCACGCGGGTGACTGCCGGTCATCCGGTGGTCCCAGACTACCTGAGGGCGGGCCCGCGGCGTGAGCCGTCCCACGATTCTGCCAGCACGGAGCGAAAGCGGGATAATGGAGAGCATGGCAGGTGAAAAACGTCGCGTCGCGATTCTCGGGTCTACAGGCTCAATAGGAACCCAGGCTCTGGAGGTCATTGCCCAGAATCCGGACCGTTTCGAGGTGGTCGGACTGGCGGCGGGGTCGAACACGCGGCTGCTGGCCGAGCAGGCACGTGCAACGGGCGCTGCGCTGGTGGCGGTCGCCGCGGACGGCGGCACGGCGGCCAACCCTGCGATGCCCGCCCTGGCTGATGCGCTTCGGACGGGAGCGGCTGCAGAGGCACCTCGGGCGCAGGTTCTGAGCGGGCAGTCGGCCGCGGAGGATCTGGTGGCAGCGAGCGGGGCCGACGTCGTCCTGAACGGGATGACCGGTTCCATCGGGCTGAAGCCCACGCTGGCCGCGCTGCGCAGCGGTGCGACATTGGCGCTGGCGAATAAGGAGTCCCTGGTGGTCGGGGGAGCGCTGGTGGCCCAGGCGCAGCAGCGCCCGGGCCAGGTCGTGCCGGTGGATTCGGAGCATTCCGCGCTGGCTCAGGCGCTGAGCTCTGGCAGGCATGAGAAGGGCATGTGCTCTCCGCGGATCACCGGTGACAGTGACGTGGCGAAGCTGGTGATCACCGCCTCTGGCGGGCCGTTCAGGGGGTGGCTGCCCACGGCTCTGAGAGATGTCACACCGGAACAGGCGCTGGTCCATCCCAACTTCTCCATGGGGAAAGTCGTGACGACGAATTCGGCGACGCTGGTCAACAAGGCGCTGGAGATCATCGAAGCCCACCTGCTCTTCGACATTCCCCTGGACGTGATCGAGCCTGTGGTTCATCCCCAGCAGATCATCCATTCGCTGGTCGAGTTCCACGACGGGTCGACGATCGCCCAGGCTGGGCCGCCACGCATGCTCGTGCCCATTGCGCTGGGTCTCTCCTGGCCCGAGCGGCTGCCCGGGGTGGATCGCGGGATCGACTGGTCACAGCCGATGAGCTGGGACTTCGAGCCGCTGGATCACACGGCGTTTCCCGCTGTCGCGCTCGCCAAGGCCGCGTGCGCGACATCTGCCACGCATATGGCGGTCTACAACGCTGCCAACGAGCAGGCGGTGGAGGCCTTCCACCGGCGCGAGCTGGCGCTTCCTGACATCCTCTCCACAGTTGAGACGGTGCTCTCCGAGTACGAGGGATCGGCCCCCGGCAGCATCCCCACAGTGGATGAGCTGCTCGACGTCGAGCAGTGGGCCCGGTCCCGGGCCGATGAGCTGGCTGGCTCGGCTTCCTTAGCCTCCG
The DNA here is from genome assembly GCA_019114115.1 of Candidatus Nesterenkonia stercoripullorum. Lineage (GTDB taxonomy): Bacteria > Actinomycetota > Actinomycetes > Actinomycetales > Micrococcaceae > Nesterenkonia > Nesterenkonia stercoripullorum. The sequence continues at coordinate 3,106 of DXGD01000169.1, read as the reverse complement.
CGAGGGAGGCACAGCGATGACTGCGCTGCTGACCACGCTGGGGATCCTCTTCGTCGCGTTCGGGATCATGGTCTCCATCGCCCTGCATGAGGTCGGGCACCTGCTGCCGGCGAAGCTGTTCAAGGTGCGGGTCACTCAGTACATGATCGGCTTCGGGCCGACGCTGTGGTCGAAGCGCAAAGGCGAGACAGAGTACGGCGTCAAGGCGGTGCCGCTAGGTGGCTATATCGCGATGATCGGCATGTACCCGCCTCCGGACAAGGCGCCGGCCGATGAGCACGAGGGCCTCGGGGCCGACTCCGCTGAGTCCGGGCCTCCCCAGGATCCCTATCTGCAGGAGATCGGGTCGCAGTACGGCAGCCCTGAGGCGGCTGCTTCTCCGCGCGCTGGGGTCGCTGCTGAGGCGACCGACGGTGCGGAGACCCAGGGCGAGACGGGGAAGACGATGGTCTCCTCGCAGTCCACCGGCCTGTTCCAGCAGCTCTCCGCAGATGCCCGGGAAGTGGCGGCCGAGGAGCTGCAGCCCGGTGACGAGAAGCGCATGTTCTTCCGGCTGCCGGTGTGGAAGCGCATGATCATCATGCTCGGCGGGCCAGCCATGAATGGCCTGATCGCGCTGGGCCTGACCGCCGCCACGATCTCCACGCACGGCGTCAACGAACCGACGACCGAGGTCCAGGAGGTCTACGAATGCGTCTCCATCGGCGGGGACGCCACTGCGGAGGACGAATGCAGCTCCGAGGATCCCGCTGGCCCCGCCTATGAGGCGGGCCTGAGGCCGGGGGACGAGATCGTCGAATTCCGCGGTGAGGAGGTCCAGAGCTGGGACGAGCTGACTACTCTGATCCGCGAGTCCGCAGATGAGAGCTCCGAGCTGGTCTATGAGCGCGACGGCGAGCAGCAGACGACGACGCTGACCCCATTGCTGACGCCACGCCCGGTAGTCGACGACCTGGGGCGTGTGGAGCGGGACAGCTCCGGCGAACCGGTCACCGAGCAGGTCGGGTTCATCGGCATGGGCGCAGCCCAAGACGTCGTGCAGAAATCTCCGCTGGAGGCCGGCCCGGTCGTATGGGAGCAGTCGAAGGCCGTCGGCGAGATAGTCCTGCAGTTGCCGGTGCGGCTGTACGACGTCGCCGTCACGACGTTCACGGGGGCGGAACGGGACCCTGACGGCCCGCTCAGCGTCGTCGGCGTCGGACGGATCGCCGGGGAGCTCTCCGCCCAGGAGCAGATACCGCTGGAAAGCCGGGTGGCGACGCTGTTCTCCCTCGTCGCCGGGGTCAACGTGGCGCTCATGGTGTTCAACCTGCTTCCGCTGCTGCCGCTCGACGGCGGCCACGTGGCCGGTGCACTGTACGAAGCGCTACGCCGTCGTCTGGCGAAGCTGCTCGGGCGGCCGGACCCTGGGCCCTTCGACATTTCCAAGCTGCTGCCGCTGACGTACGTCGTCGCGGCGATGCTGCTGCTCATGGGCGTTCTGCTGATATTCGCGGATATCGTCAATCCGATCCGTCTCTTCGACCCTTAGACCGGGTGCCTGATTTCTCTGCCGAAGTCTTCTACAGTCTGTAGAATCGGGGACGACGGCAGAGGAGGGGCGCGTGATGACACAGGGCATGCCTGCGCGCACCATGGCGCTCCGCCCTGGGACAGTGCGCCGCCCTCGAGCTGTGCACCGCCCTCGAGCGGCGCACGGCTCCCGGACTGTCCGGGGCGTGCTGGCGGCGTTGCTGGCTGTGGGCTCCGCTGCGGGGGCTCACACAGTGGGCGGCCACCATGCTCCCCACGCGGCCATCCTCATTCTGGCTCTGGCCATCAGCATCCCGCTGTGCATCGTGCTGTCGACGGGACGGCTCAGCCGAGGGCGTCTCGCCGTTGCGGTGCTGCTGAGTCAGGGAGCCCTCCATGGACTCTTCGAGCTGTTCCCGGCCGGGCCCTCGGCCGCTGTGCACGATGGCTCCGGCTCTGCCGGCAATCATGCTGCCGCCCACCACCACGACGCCGCCCCGGCCCCGCTTCCCACGTCGGCGCCCGATGCCTCCAGCCTTCCCGCCGACTCGGCGAGCGGTGTGGAATGGGGAATGGTGGCGATGCACGCGCTCGCCGCAGTGGTCAGCTACGTGCTGCTGAGGCGCGGCGAGGTGATCCTCGCTGCGCTGATGGAGCTGCTCGATCTGCGGCCTGCGGTTCTTCGGGGGTTTGATTCGCGAGCTCCGCTCCCACCACGCCCGAGGGTGGCGCTGCGTGCTGGCGGAGAGCCGGTGCTCGGGCCATGGGCAGTCTGGCCAGGGGAGGGCCCGCGGACACTGCGGGGTCCGCCGCTTCACACGTTCTGAGATACCCGTTCGGCACCGCGGAGACCCGCGGTGTGACATCAGTACGTGCTGAAAGGCTTTTACCCCATGAAGACTGCAACCAAGACTGGAATCAAGACGGCGTCGGAGACCGCGACGGCGGCGGCGACAGGGACCGCACCGCTCACCCGGGCGGCCCCCTCGGCAGGCCCATCACCCCGACCGGCACGGTCCCGCTGGGGACGGATCTCGTTCCTCACGATGGTGCCCACATGCGGATTGCTGCTGGTGGGGGCTCCACCTGCAGCGGCCCATGACACGTTGATAGCGTCGACGCCCGAGGCGGACGAAGTGCTCGAGGAGAGCCCGGAGGAGATCCTGCTCGAATTCTCCGGGGACGGCCTGACCACAGGCGATACGATCACCAACGCCATCGTGGTCCGTGACGCCGAAGGAGAGAACTGGGAGGGCGAGACCGAGGTCGAGGGCAGCACCATGTCCACCGAGCTTCCAGAGTCGCTCCCCAATGGCGAATACGAGATCCTCTACCGCGTGGTGTACTCCGATGGTCACGACGAGGAGCTCTCCTTCGACTTCGAAGTCGATGACCCCGACGACGCCGACGACGCATCCGAGGCCGAGGACGAGCCCGCCTCAGACGAGGGCACCGAGCCCGCGGAGAGCGCCGAGGCCGAGTCAGGGGCGGAGGATGAAGCAGGCAGTGCCAGCGAATCCGACGCCGATGAGGCGGGAGATGACTCGACGGAGAACGCAGAAGCAACCGATGCCACCTCAGACGAGTCTGGCAA
>DXGD01000168.1 GCA_019114115.1 Candidatus Nesterenkonia stercoripullorum | reverse complement strand
CTTTCGCGGCGGTACTGGGGATGCAGTACACGATCGAAAGCATCGACGTCGCCATGATCCCAGGCGGTTCCCCAAGCGTGCAGGATAGCTTCCTTGATTTGTTGCATGCATCACATGCTAGCAGTCACCGTGCCCCGGTCAAGAGATTCGCTGAAATGCCTACCAATACAACGGAATTCCCGAGATAGGTTGCCTTCTTGATGCATGCAAGATACGGTCAATGCATGCATGAAGTGACGTCGCCCACACGAAAGGGCACCCTGGGGCAGGACGCCGACTCGCTGCTGAGCAGACTCCGGCAGCTCGTGGTCGGAGGGGCAGTGGCGCCTGGCGACCTGTTGGGCGAATCAGCCCTGGCGCAAGAGTTCGACGTCAGCCGCACCCCGATACGAGAGGCCCTCAAACAGCTGGAGCGAGAAGGTCTCGTCGAGGTGCGTCCCCGGGTGGGGACGTTCGTGCGGAAACCCAGCCAGCGTGAAATCACGGAAATGTTCCAGCTCAAAGAGTCTCTGGAGGGCCTGGCTGCGGGGCTGCTGGCCCGCCGGGGCGACGTCGCTGAGCTGCGCAGACTCGCTCAGAACGTCGACGACGAGCGCGAAGCCGTACGCACCGGCGATAAGCACGCCTACGCGGAGCTGGTGCACGACTTCCACCACACGCTCGTTCTGGGTGCGGACAACGACAAGCTCTCCGAGCACTATGAACTGTTGATCAATCAGCTCGCGTACCACCGCATCGTCATCCAGACACTGACCTTGCCGGGTCGGATCGAGGCATCCCGGGAGGAGCACCGGGATGTGCTGGAGGCGATCCGATCCAAGGACTCTCTATTGGCCGAACTCACCATGCGGCGCCACGTCGCTGCCTCCAGCCAGTCCGCCACTCTGGCGGGATTCGGATATGGTTCGGCGGAACTGAAGGGACAGTCGTGAACCACCTTCAATCACCTTCGCGAGAATCGGATGCCTCGCATGAGCAGAACGCGTCTGCGCATCGGACTTCCCGTGTGGATCTCAGCGCGCGGTCGACCCTTCATGCGCCGGGGGATATCGCTGAAGGAATCGGCCTGCGGAAGATCATCAGCGCAGTCGAAGAAGTGGCCCGGCCGGGGGAGGCTCCCATCAAGCGGGCCTCCGCAACTGCCGTCATCGCGAATCCCTGGGTGGGCACGGATACTGCAACAGACCTGGCGCCGGAGACGGAGCGGATCGCACCCGTGCTGGCCAAGCTGCTGACCGACCGGCTTCTTCACAGCCTGGGTGGCGCTGCTCATGTGGAAGCGTTCGGCAAGGCAGCCGTCGTGGGGACTCGCGGCGAGATCGAGCACGCGGGTGCACTGATCCATACTGCCTACTTCGGAAACCTCGTCCGCGAGGCGCTTGAGGGGACGTCCATTCTCTGCTTCGCCGATTCGCGAGCCGATGCCGGTGAATCGCTGCGAGTTCCGCTGTGGCATAAGAGCACGGCCGCCACGCGCAGCCACTATCAGACGCTCGACGTAAGTCTCGCCGATGCTCCCCATCCCGGGGAGATCGCCGTGATAGCTGCGGCCTCAACGGGCCCGCGTCCGTTCTCCCGGCTTGGGGATCGGACGACTGACCGTCCTGTCACATCCGAAATACTGAAGGAGCTCACGCTGTGAACTACCGAAAATTGGTCACCATCGTTGAGGAGACGGCTGCCGAGGGCGGCCGTGCCGTGAACCCGGCTGCGCGAGTCGCCGTCGTCGCTGTGGCGATTCAGAACCCGTGGGCCGGTCAAGGGTTCGTCGAGGACCTGAGCGAAGGGATCGACGCCGTGGCTTCCGACCTGGGCGCCCTGTTGGCCCCCCGCGTGCTGGAGGCATTGGACGCGCCGCTGGAGGCCTACGGAAAGGCCGCCATAGTCGGCTTGGAAGGCGAGGTGGAGCATGGGTCTGCGCTCATCCACACCCTCAAATTCGGCAATCACTTCCGCGATGCCGCTCAGGCGACGACGTTGCTGCCCGCGGTGGAGAAGCGCGGCCCAGCTGGAGTGGCCTTTGATATCCCGTTGAAGCACTTCACTGATGCGACGATCCGGTCGCATCACCAGACCGTGGAGATCCGCCTAGCCGATGCTCCGCACCCGAGTGAGATCGTCATCGCGCTCGCCGGTGCGGCACAGGGACGTCCGCAGCAGCGTCTTGCCCCGATCTCGACAGAGCAATAGGCCGACGATGGCGCCCCCGACCTCCACGACGGTCTTGCTGCATGGTGTCGGCCTGGATGCCACTATGTGGGAGCCGGTTCAGGCCGAGCTTGCAGGGCCGACCCTGGCTCTCGAGCTGCCCGGGCACGGCTCTCGGCCCGCGCTGCGGGCAGAACAGAGCTTGTCGTCACTGGCTGAGGACGTGCTCAGGCGCATGCCGGAGGAGCCCGTGCATCTGGTGGGGTTCTCCCTCGGGGCGCTCATCGCGCAGCACATCGCACGGTATGCATCACATCGGGTCAAGACGCTGACCTCGGTGAGCTCTGTATGTCAGCGAACACCGGAGGAAGCGGCAGCGGTGGAACAGCGACTGCAGACCGCGCAGCAGGAGTTCGAAGCAGGTGCCCGGGCCGCTATCGCTCGCTGGTTCCCAGCGGGCACGGAGGTCCCCTTTGAAGTGGTCGACCAGGTCAAGAGCGTGTTGCTAGCCAATGACCGGCAGTCCTATCGCCACGCCTATGCCGTCTTCGCCCGGGGCGACCGGGACATCGGCGATGAGCTCAGTGCCATATCGTGCCCGAGCCTGGCCATCACTGGAGAGCTCGACCCCGGATCCACCCCGGAGATGTCGCGACGGCTCGCGGAGGCGATCCCCGAATGCCGGCTGACCGTGGTGCCGCAGGCCAGGCACATGCTTCCGATCGAGAACGCTCCCGCGGTGGCCGCCGCGGTGAGAGACCTGGCACAAGCGTCCCCTGATGCAGGAGAAGGAGAGAACGGTGACTGAACGACTGGACCATTTCATCGGAGGCCAGCACAGCGCTCCCGCCGACGGAGAGTACTTCCGCAGTACCAATCCCGCCACGCTGCAGACGCTCTACAACGTCGCCCGCGGCACGGAGGACGACGTCGACCGCGCCGTCCGCTCCGCCCATGCAGCATTCGAATCCCCAGCGTGGCGCAGCGTGAATGCCACCCGCCGGGGTCATCTGCTGCGCCGCCTCGGCGACCTCGTCGGCGAGAACGCAGAGCAGCTGGCCCGCTATGAGAGCCTCGACAATGGGAAGCTGCTGCGCGAGATGCGTGGGCAACTGAAATCGCTCCCGGAGTACTTCTACTACTATGCCGGCCTAGCGGATAAGGTCCAGGGAGCTCAG
>DXGD01000167.1 GCA_019114115.1 Candidatus Nesterenkonia stercoripullorum | reverse complement strand
GCGACGCTGAACCGGGAGACCATCCCGGTCTGGCTCTTCACGGTCTCCAATACCGACTTCCGCGCCTCGATCGCGATCGCCGTGCTGCTCAACCTCACCACATGGGTGCTGCTGCTCGTGGCCACGCTCTCAGCCGGACGATTCTCCGCGCTGGGCCGGGCCAAGCGGACCGCCCCCGAGCTGACATCCGACGACGACGCCGCTGCTGGCCCCTCGGCAGGGGCCACCGCAGGCACCACCCCCGCCGGCGCTACGACAACACCACAGAAGGAGCTTCGCTGATGACGCAGGCACCGAACCACCATGACCATGGCGCGGAGTCCGGCCGCAGCGTCGTCTTCGACGGCGTGGGCAAGAGCTTCGGCCCGACGCAGGTGCTCCACGCGCTGGACCTGCAGATCAACGCGGGCGAGCTGGTGACCGTCCTTGGGCCGTCAGGCTGCGGGAAGACGACCGCGCTGCGCATTCTGGCCGGCTTCGAGCGTCCCAGCTCCGGACGTGTGCTGGTCGGCGGACGCGATGTGACCTCAGTGCCGGCGAACAAGCGCGGCATCGGCATGGTCTTCCAGGCATACAGCCTCTTCCCGAACCTCTCCGTCCAGGCCAATGTGGAGTACGGATTGCGTGTGCGCCGGGTCGACCGGCCCAAGCGTGCTGCCCAGGCCAGGGATCTGCTGGAGATGTGCGGATTGGGAGAGTTCGGGGAGCGCTATCCGCACCAGCTCTCCGGCGGACAGCAGCAGCGGGTCGCGTTGGCACGAGCGCTGGCGACGCAGCCTGAGGTCCTGCTGCTGGACGAGCCGCTCTCGGCGCTGGACGCCAGCGTGCGGGAGCAGATCCGCGATGAGATTCGCCGGCTGCAGCGGCAGATCGGCATCACCACGATGTTCGTGACCCACGATCAGGAAGAGGCGCTCTCGATCGCGGACCGCGTCGCGGTGCTCAACGGGGGCGAGATCGAGCAGCTCGACACTCCGCAGACCGTCTACCAGCAGCCGGCCAGCGCCTTCGTGGCGCGTTTCGTCGGAAGCGTCACCGAGCTGGGGGTGGACCCGAGCTTCTCCACAGGAGCGATCCCGGTGCGCGAGCCCGAGGCCGGACTGGACACTGTCTTCGTTCGCCCCGAGGACCTCGACCTGCGCCCTGACGACGACGGCGCATCGACTGTCGTCTCCCAGGTGTACCGAGGAGAGCGGACGATCGTGAAAGCGACTACCCCGGTGCCCGGTCTGGAGATCACGACCTCGGTCTCCGCCCGCCAAGCGGGAGAGCTTGTGCCGGGAACACGCGTGATGCCCTTCCTGGGCTCGGCCCCAGCCTTGCGGGTGCCGGCTGCCGAGGTGGCTGCTTGATGCCGGCCGAGCAGGTCCGGCTGCGCTTTGCGACCCCAGCAGGAACAGTGGAGCTCGGCATTTCCGGGGCAGTGTTCGACTGCGACGGACTGCTGGTGGACTCGGAGTCCGTCTGGCTGGAGATGCTGCAGCAGTGGCTCATCGATCATGCTCCGGCGCACAGCATGCCCGGAACCCCCACCAGCCCGCCGGATTTTCTAGGACTCTCCGTCTATGACACTGCGGCACAGCTGAGCCGGCTCGGCCGTCCCGCGCAGCCTGCCGAGAGTATCGTGGAGGCGCTGTCCCAGCGCTATTCGGCGTTGCTCAGCGGCGGCGTCGTGCCGATGGATGGAGCTGCTGCGCTGCTGCCGGAACTGGCCCGGCGCGTCCCCGTGGCGGTCGCCAGCAATGGGCTGCGAGACGATGTACTGGGCATGCTCGCCTTCTCCGGGCTGGAAGGGAGTCTGCACAGCGTATGCACTGTGGAGCAGGTCAGCGCTGGCAAGCCGGCCCCGCACCTGTACTTGGAAGCCTGCGATCGTATCGGCATCGGCCCCGCCGACAGCGTGGCGTTCGAAGACTCTCCCGCTGGCTGTCAGGCCGCAGGCGCAGCCGGGCTGACCGTGGTGGGAGTCAACGCCGACGACGCTATCGAGCTGGAATGCCAGATACGGCTCTCCAGCCTGGAGCAGGTCAGCGTGGTCACCCAGGAGTCGCTCCGAGATGGACAGGAGCGAACCAGAGACGACGAAAGCACCAATGACAACGAAAGTATCGCTGACGAGGAAAGCATCAATGAAGGAGCCAGGCATGGATGAGTCACCACAGGCGAGCACCATCAGTGATCGTGACGCCGCAGAGCCGAGCAAAGCAGAGCCGAGCACAGCAGAGCCGAGCACAACGGATCCGAAGTATGCGGTGGACGCGAGCAAGAACCTTTCCTCCGCGGATAAGAGAGCGTTCGACCCGATCATCCGTGAGCTTCGCACGATCAATCTCTTCAGCTGGAATCTGTGGTTCGGCGGACGGGAGATCGACGACGCCGTCGCCCGGCAGAAGAACGTTCTGCAGGCAGAGGACATCGACATCCTCTTCCTCCAGGAATGCTTCGGCACTGCCGCGCTGAGGATCGGCCGGGCCACGGGCATGTCCGTGGCTCAGCAGGACTACGACTGCGCGGTCCTCAGCCCGTCACCGCTGCGGCTGGTCGCTACGGACACGACCTCGTACGCGACAGCCGCTATCGTGCAGACTCGCCAAGGGGACGTCCTGGCTTGGTCGGTACACCTGGCACCCTGGGACTACGGCCCGTACCGGGCTGATGAGCTGCCCGGCAGCTCGGCGGAGGTCTTCGC
>DXGD01000166.1 GCA_019114115.1 Candidatus Nesterenkonia stercoripullorum | reverse complement strand
ATCTCACCGACGACGAACTGGCGGGAATATCGGCGCAGCTCACTCCTGAGGTGCGCAGTGTGCTCAGCACAGCCGGCTCGCTGAACTCCCGCTCCAGCCGGGGCGGGACCGCGCCGTCGGCAGTGGCGGAGCAACTGGCCGAGCTGACCCGGCAGCTGCAGTCGGTACGGGCGTTCTCCGCTTCGCCGGGAAGCGTCGTAGGAGCAGACGACGTCAGCTGATACGGAGGACGCACGGTTGCATCCCGACCCCCACGACGTGGCTTCTCCCAGCCCTGATGCCTCCGCCTCGGGACAGAGCCTGGCAGCGCTGTTCAGATCACATGCCACTGAGCTGGCTCCAGCTCTGCTGGGGTGTCACCTCGAAGTGCGCACCGCTGAGGGTGCAGTGCTGGTGAGGCTCACAGAAGTGGAGGCTTACGGCAATCACGGAGAGGATCCTGGGGCACACAGCTTCCGCGGGAGAACCCGCCGCAATGCCTCCCTGTTCGGCCCTCCGCAGCACACCTATGTGTACCTGAACTACGGGATACACCGCTGCCTCAACCTCGCCTGCGATGACGAGGGAACTGCTGGCGGTGTGCTGCTGCGCGCCGCCGAGGTCGTCGAGGGCCGCGACCTCGCCGTGGCCCGGCGGGGTGGCAAGGACACCGGTGCCAAGCTGCTTTCCGGCCCCGGTCGTCTGGGGCAAGGGCTGGGCATCACGCTAGGCGATGATGCCCAGCCGATCCTGCTGAACGGACGCGGTCGTGCTGAGCAGGCGGCTCCCAGAGGTGCAGCTGGTGGTACCTGTGCGGGTACGGCGAGCGAGCCCGAGGAGCCCGCGGCGCTCCCCGCAGTGCCTGCCGTGTTCACGCTGCACCCACCCGAGGTTCGCGATGAGATGCAGGTGCGCAGCGGGCCGCGCGTAGGCGTCTCTGGTCCGGGCGGGCACGCTGAATACTCCTGGCGCTTCTGGCTCGACGGCGATCCGAGCGTGTCGCCGTACCGCGCGGCCAAGCCCCGCAAGAGCCCCCGAACCCGGCCTTCACCGTAGACGCGGGTGAGGCTGAACACCGGGGAGGCTGCTGCGGATGAGACCTCCACGGCCCCACGCTGTAAGATGGTTAGCCACCAATATCGCCGATGAGAGCTGTACTGCTTGATGAGTGAGAAGAATACTGCCCCCGCGCAGATCCGCGAACAGGTCCTCGCGCCCTCGATCACTGCTGGGGTGGAGGAGGAGCGCACGTATGTCAGGGCGCTCTATGCTCGCCTCGACGAGCTTCGTGAGGAGAAGCAGGCCCAGCTGTCCCGGGTCCGGGGATCCGGTGCCATCGGCACGCTGCAGAACATCTCGGAGCGTGACGCGTTCGCCACCATGTACGAGGACCGGCTGGCCCAGCTCAACGCTGTAGATGACCGGCTCGTATTCGGCCGTCTCGATCTGGACGCGGGAGAGTGCCGCTATATCGGCAGGATCGGCCTCACCGATAAGGACCAGCAGCGGCTGATGATCGATTGGCGAGCTCCGGAGGCCGGCGTGTTCTACCAGGCCACGGCATTCGCCCGGCAGGGTGTGCGGCGGCGACGTCACCTGTTGCTGAAGCGGCGCGAGGTCCAAGGCGTCGAGGATGAGGTGCTCGATCCCGAGCTGCTTGAGGAGACGTCGGACAACCACGGAGATGGGGCGCTGCTGGCGGCGCTGACCGCACGGCGCACCGGGCAGATGAGCGATATCGTCGCCACCATCCAGGCGGAGCAGGACCGGATCATCCGAGCAGAGCTGGCCGGCACGCTGGTGGTGCAGGGCGGCCCCGGCACCGGCAAGACGGCTGTCGCGCTGCATCGGGCGGCCTATCTGCTCTACAGCCATCGTGAGCGGTTCAAATCTGCAGGAGTGCTGATTGTGGGTCCGAACTCGACGTTCATGTCGTATATCGACAGAGTGCTGCCTTCGCTGGGGGAGACCGGGGTGGTCATGTCCTCGCTGGGGGACCTCTACCCTGGTGTCCACGCAGTGGAGGAGGCAGATCCCACCGCGGCAGCGGTCAAGGGCCGGTTGACCATGGTGGATGTGATGTCTGCGGCAGTGCGGAACCGGCAGCGGACGATTTCTGGTCCCCGGGATGTCGTGGTCGAGGGGACGCCGGTGAGCGTGACCCCGGCGATGGTCAACCGTGCCCTGGAGCGCGCGCGTGCCACGGGCAAGCCGTATAACGAAGCCCGTGCGACGTTCGTCAAGGTCGTGATCCGGGAGATCGCCGAGAAGCTTGAGAAGATCATCGAGCGCCGTTCTGAGGGAAATGAGGCTGACCGCTCTTACCTTGCGGAGGACGTACGCTCGGCCCATGATGTCCGAGTCCTGCTGAACCTCTGCTGGATGCCGCGGACTCCTCAGGGCCTGCTCGAGGACCTGTACTCCAAGCCTGAGCTGCTCGCTGCCGTCGCACCCCAGCTCAGCACGGGCGAGCGGGAAGCGCTGCGACGGGAGCCCGGCGCCCCGTTCACCGTCGCGGATGTGCCGCTGCTCGATGAGGCCGCAGAGCTGCTCGGTGAGCTGGATGAGACCGCCGGCCGCGAGGAGGCGCGCCGACAGGCCGCCCGCGAGAAGGACCTCGAGAACGCTCGGAAGGCCGTGGAGAACGCCATCCCGCAGCTGGAAGAGATGGGCATCGAGGGTTTCCTGGACGCCGACGACGTCGTCGCCCTCAACACGGAGACCGATGCGCGGCTGACCGCGGCGGAGCGCGCTCAGGTAGACCGGACATGGACGTACGGGCACGTCGTCGTGGATGAAGCGCAGGAGCTGACGGCCATGCAGTGGCATGTCCTGATGCGCCGGTGCCCGCTGAAATCCTTCACCGCCGTGGGCGACATCGCGCAGGCATCCTCGCCTGGAACGGCCAGCAGCTGGGCGGAGGCGATGGCCCCCTTCGTCGGGGAGAGATTCACCGTCGAGGAGCTCAGCGTGAACTACCGCACGCCGGAGACGATCATGGAGGTCGCCGACGCCGTCGCCCACGCGAACGGACTGCGTACCACGCCCTTACGGACAGTACGCACCGGGCAGTACCGGCCTGTCATGGAACGCATTGACGCTGCAGAACGCACGGAGGCGGCGCGACGAGCGGTGGACCGGATGCACGCAATGCTGGGGGAGGGACTCATCGCCACGATCGTTCCACAGCGCTGGCATGCTGAGACCTTGCACGAGTTGCGCAGGTACTTCGGGGACCGCGTCGGCACGACAGCAGGTTCCTTATCGCAGGACATCGTGGTGCTTACTCCGGAGGAAGCCAAAGGCCTTGAGTTCGATGGGGTGGTGCTGATCGAGCCCGCGGAGATGGCCTCGGCCACTCATGTCGGCATGGGCAGTCTCTACGTAGCGCTGACCCGGGCGACTCATGCATTGCATGTGATCACCAGCCAGGACATGCCAGCGGGCTTCCCAGAGTGCTAACGTACCTGCTGTGACGGATACGAGCCTTGAACACAGCAACCCCGCTCTTGCGGACCAGGTCAACGACCCGAGTTTTGAGAACCTCTGGCAGGAGCTCGTCTGGCGCGGGCTGGTTCAGGTCTCCACCGAGGAAGCAAGCCTCGAGGAGGCGCTGGGCGGCTCTCCGATCACGTTCTATTGCGGTTTCGACCCCACTGCGGCATCTCTTCACCTGGGCCACCTGGTGCAGCTGCTGACGATGCGGCGGCTGCAGGTGGCCGGTCACCGCCCCCTGGCGCTGGTCGGAGGGTCCACCGGGCTGATCGGCGATCCCCGTCAGACGGGTGAGCGCGTGCTCAACACGCCTGAGACCGTCTCAGGGTGGGTCGACAGTCTGCGCACTCAGATCCAGCACTACCTCGATTTCGGCGGCACCAATGCCGCGACGATGGTGAACAACCTGGACTGGACCCAGCAGATCTCGGCCATCGAGTTCCTGCGTGACATCGGCAAGTACTTCCGCGTCGGGTCGATGATCAAGAAGGACATCGTAGCCAAGCGGCTGACCTCCGATGAGGGCATTTCCTATACGGAGTTCAGCTACCAGATCCTCCAGGGGCTCGACTACCTGCAGCTCTACCGCGACTACGACTGCCGCCTCCAGACTGGTGGATCGGATCAGTGGGGGAACATCACCTCGGGGACTGAGCTTGTCCGTCGTGTGG
>DXGD01000165.1 GCA_019114115.1 Candidatus Nesterenkonia stercoripullorum | reverse complement strand
GGGTTCCTGCTGAAGAGGCCGGCGATGCGGCCGGTGACAGCGCTGATCCGCTCGTCCAGCGTGTCGAAGAAGCCATCGGCGTCCGGGGTGTCCTCCGGAGCCTCCATCGGCTCAGGCACAATCACCGGGGTGGGCCGGCTTTCCCGGACCTCCGGCTCTGTGGGGGAACTCTCGGTGGAAGTCTCGGTGGATGCCTGTTCTGCGGAAGCAGCCTCAGATGAGGCTTGCTCGGCGTCACTGTCCTGCTCGGCGCCGCGGCTTGTCTCGGCGTCACTGTCCTGCTCAGCGCCGCCGTCCGGCTCCGCGTCGCTGCTTGTCTCTGCGGTGCTGTCCTGCGTCGACTCGTCCTGCGTCGACTCGTCCTGCGTCGTCTCGCCCTGCCTCGACTCGTCCTCGTGGGCTGGGTCGGCTGGTGCGGGGGGGCCGTCCGTCCGGTCTGCTGCTTCAGCTTCCGCAGCTGGGCCAGGCGTGCGCCCCTGCGATGCGGGAGAGTTCTGAGCAGGGGAGGAGCCAGCAGCTGATGGCTCCTGCGAGTGCTCCGTCAATCCTGCTTCCTCCGAATGCTGCTTGTGCCGTGTCGCTGAGGGGAGACCGGTCTGAGACGCCCCGTCTGTGCTGTGCTGTGCTGAGGTGGTGGTGGCAGCGGCCGCGTCTCTGCGGGCCTCGGCTGTCATCCCGAGGTTCCTCGCGGAGGCGAGCCTCTGCCGAACCTGGCCCGTGCACGGCGCGCACGAACATTCCGGCGTGTCACCATGACAGCCAGGATCGCTCCCACCAGAGTACCCGCTATCACGCCGGTGACGGCGCTGGCCCAGGGGGGTAGCCCCGTAGTTGTTCCCGTAATGTAACCTAAACCGGTCAGCCAGAGGCTCCAGGTGATCGATCCCACAATGGCCAGGCCAGTCAGCGTGAGGGCTGGGAGACCCATGATCCCGGCAGTGGCCATTGAGGCCGTCCTGCCGGCGGGCATGGCCCTGATCAGGAGCAAGCTGATCCAGGTGGTGGCATCACCGGCGCGCAGCCGGGCCCGCAGGATCCTGCGGTGGACCTGCCTGCCCCAGCGCCAGCGATGGAGAAACACCACAATCCGGTAGCGGAACGCCAGGTAGAGCGCGACGTCGCCTGTCAGGCACCCGACCATGGTCACGGCCAGGGTGGCCCACAACGGGATAGTGCCCTCTGCGGCGAGCACGCCAGAGGTGATGACGAGCGGCTCTGAGGGCAGGACCGGGATGAACGCGGTCAGTGCGACGGCGACTGACTGGACCAGCAGGAGCAGGGCACCGCCGTCGGTCGTCTCGATGAGCGCCAGCGCGGCGGCCGCAGGTGTCATGGCATCGGATCTGTTCCGGGTGCCTCCGCCAATGATCGCGTGGAGGTGAAGTGGCGCCGAGCGCCGGTGAGGGGGTCGGTGAAGCTCAGCGATTCGGCGAGCAGCTGCAGCGGCCGGTCGAAATCGTCGGGGGCATCGTCGAGGAGCTCCGGGTAGAACCTGTCGTGCATGATGCCCATCCCGAGCAGGGCCATGTGGATGCGCAGCTGGTGCGTCTTACCGGTCAGCGGGGTGAGCCGGAACTGGCTGACCCGCTGCCCGTAGCGGCTGAGCCCGCTGTGCAGGTGCTCCACGCGGGAGGCGGCATTGGCTCCGGTGCTGCGGGTGTGTCCGCGGCGGCGCGGCCGTTGCGCGGGCGGCTGGAAGACTCGGCCTGATGCTGCGACGTCGTAGGGCTCACGATTGGCGACGACGACGCCTTTCGTCTTGCCCAGCCGATTCCGGACTGTCATGGCGGAGGTGCTGACGGGTTCCCCCGAGGAGACGCACTGATAGGTCTTCTCCACTGCCCGGCGTTCGAAGAGCACCTGATACGGGCCGCGGGTCTCCGGGTTCTTGGAGAACATCACGATCCCGGCGGTGCCGCGGTCCAGGCGGTGGATAGGCACCAGGTGCGGCAGCTCCAGCCGGTTGCGCAGGCGCACCAGGAGGGACTGCTGCACGTACTTTCCGGCGGGCGTGGTGGGGAGGAAGTGGGGCTTATCGGCGACGACCAGGTGGTCATCTTCGTGGAGAATGTCCTCCGTGAAGGGTATCGGGGTCTCGGCCGCCACCGAACGGTAGTACCAGAGGTATTCCCGGGCGCCCAGTGGGGTCTCCACTCGGACGGGATCGCCCTGGGCGTCCACGACCTCGCCCTTGTGGAAGCGCTCGGTGATCCCTCCGTGATCGATATGACCGAAACGTTCCAGGACGTATTCGTGGATCGTCTCCCAGGGCCCGCTCAGCGGCAGCCGGAGCTTCGTCGCGTTGACTCCGTCGCGGACTGGCAGCGGGGCGTTCACCATGAAGGGGCTTGGGAGCTCAGTGGGGTGTCCCCTGACTCGCTCTGCGTTCCGTGCGGCTGGGTGATCTGCCAGGAGAGGCCGAAGCGGTCCTGAACCCAGGCGAAGTTGGCTGCGAAATCGTAGCCTCCGGGCTCCATCAGGAACACTCCGCTGGTGGAGAGGCTCTCCACGACGGTGCTGAACTCCTCGCCGGAGTCCACGACGACGGCGATCGAGCTCGACGGGGTGAACCCGAAGTCGTGGGTGATCAGGCTGTCCTGGATCATGAGCACCTGACCGCCGATCCGCAGCTGCGCACTGGCCACGAGACGGCGCTGCCGGCGGCTTCCTGCGCCGGTCGGCTGACCGTAGGGCTCGAGTTCGGGCTCGGCGAGCTCGGGGCCTCGCGGTTCGGCGGCCTCGTCGTCCTCTTCGGTTTCTTCGGCGAGGTGCTCCTCGTGCCGGGTTTCAGCTTCGGCGAGATCTGGATCCGCTGCCTCGGGTGCAGGATCGTTGGCCGCTGCGGCGTCCGCGGCGGCCGCGTCGAGATCCGCGGTCTTCAGGCCTGCGGCGGCAAGCTCCTCCTCGGCCTGCTCGACGACGGCCTCCGCCGAAGGGTCGTCCTGGAGCTGGGAGTCACTGCTCGGGGCTCCGCTGGGCCGGGTGCCGCCGGCGGGCTGCGAGATCTCAGTGCCTTCGGGGTGGTATTGCATCTCCAGGAGCTCAGCGTCGGCGAACGTCGCCAGGTACTGGTCGATCGCTTCCTGGGCACGACCTTGGAACATCAGGAAGGGGAGGCAGAGTGTCATACGACCAGTCTTCCACGCTTCTGGAAGACAGTGCCACCCACCCTGGTGAGGCCGCCCCTCCGCAGCCTGCGGTGGCCACTGGGCATTCGGAGTCCGTCCGTAGAG
>DXGD01000164.1 GCA_019114115.1 Candidatus Nesterenkonia stercoripullorum | reverse complement strand
CACCCAGTGCCGTCAGGGTCTCGATGAGGACGGCGGTCTGCACTGTCATATGCAGGCTGCCCGCGATCCTGGCACCAGCCAGGGGCTGGTCCTCGGCGTACTCCTCGCGCAGCGCCATCAGGCCGGGCATTTCATGTTCAGCCAGACGGATCTGATGGCGGCCGGCCTCGTGGAGGGAGATATCGGCAATACGGTAGTCGAAGCTCATGCGGGGTCGTCCTTCACAGTGGTGGTGCTATTCGTGGGCATGCTCATGCGGGATGCACAGGTCACGGTGCCATAGTTCAAGAGGCCATAGTTCAAGAGGCCTTAGTTCGAGCTGCCATAGGCCGCGATGCCGTCAGGACCCTGAACGGGCGTCAGCTTCGACAAGCAGGCGCGGCACGCCGCCCTCAATCGGGTACCGGGTGCCGGGGTCTGTCAGCGATACCAGCTCCTCACCCTCCTGTTTCAGCTCGCTGCCGGTTCTCGGACAGCGCAGAATGCGCAGAATATGGGAGGGGACAGCATAGCGAGCATCAGCAGATGGCATGGTCACACTCTATCGCGTGTGTGCTTGGCACGGGCAGGCGCCGTCATCTCGGGCCCATCGCTGGCCCATCGCTGGCCCATTGGACACGCTATGCTGGGCACGCTAGCAGTCAGGACGTCAGCTCCTGTGTCAGCTGAGCACGACCCCCGGGGTCATCGTCGACCCCGGGTCATAGAATGTACCCAGTTGTCCGGCTGAATGGAGACTTCCGTGGCGCTGTCGCCGAACTTCTTCGACCATCACCCGCTCGTGAACATCCCCATGGGCTCCCTTGAGGCGACGAACATATTGGGCCACGTCGTGTGCTTCGGGATGGATTTCCTGAGCCTGACCGGCCGCGTCTTCATGGCACACGACGCATCGGGGCATGAGCTGGCGTTCCTGAGCTCGCGGGGCAGCTCGTCCTCTTCCGTGGGGTCCGCCATCTGCGACGACAAGTCCCTGACGAAATCCTTGCTGTCGCACTACGGAATACCCTCGGCGCCGAGCCGGCGGGTGCTGAGCCTCGACAGCGCGGAAGCCACGGAGTTCGTCGAAGAGCATGGGTGGCCCGTCGTCGTGAAACCCATCAGAGGGATCGGTGGCAAGGGCGTGACGGCCAACATCCAGACCCTCGAGCAGCTTCAGCGGGCGGCCCAGCAGGCCTCCGGGCCCAGGGGCTATCTCATTGAACGCCATGTTCCCGGTGACGACTATCGATTCCTGGTGCTGGCGGGCCGGGTGCTCGGCGTGTGGGGCAAGACCGCGGCCAATGTCGTGGGCGACGGGAAGTCGAGCATCTCAGAGCTCATAGACCTCAAGAACCAGATCAGGGCGAACAACCCCCACGTCGCCGCCCGGCTGATCAAGAAAGACACGCTCGTCCGTGATCATCTCGAATATTCCGGGCTCGACCTGGAGCACGTCCCCGATGAAGGGACCACGGTCACGCTGCGCAGCGCCTCGAACCTGAGCTCCGGGGGTGACAACGTCGAAATCACCGACTCCGTCCATCCCTCGTTCAAAGACATCGCCGTCGAGGCGGCTGCTGCCATTCCGGATATCGAGCTCCTCGGCCTCGATATCCTGCTGGAGGACCCCTTCCGGCCTGCCGACGAGCAGCAGGTCAACATTTGCGAGATCAACCACAACCCCGGGATCTCCGCCCACGACTTTCCGCTCTTCGGCCCGCCGCGTGAGACAGCGCGGGAGTACATCGAGCATCTCCTGGCCCGCAAGGGCGCTGAGATACCGGAGCACCGCAGCCGCCGCAGCTACCGCATCGTGATCGAGGGCTCAGCCGATCCCGAGGAACTGGCGAGGCTGACCCAGGAGCTCGAGGAAAAGCTCAGTCTCACCTGCTCTTCGGTCCAGTCGCTACCCGAAGGCCCAGCCTTCGACGTCGAGGGGTCCGGCATGGCCATCGCGACGATGGTGAACATCCTGATGCGGTCGCAGCAGAAGATCGGCTCGATAGATGCCTTGAGCGGGAAACTCTGCCCATAGCGACGCCGCAGTGGTGCAGGTACTGTTTGCGGATCGGCGCTAGTCGCCGAGCATCCGCAGATGCCCTCGGGTCACCAGCGGTTCGGACTCGGGCCGGGAGAGCCGCGCCCGATTGTCGCGGGAGGGCAGGGTGCCGGGTTCATGTGCCGTGGAGCCTGGCTCGGCCTCGTCGCGGTGCGTGCGACGTGACGGCGGGAGGCCGCGACCGTCCCGCCGGACAGCATCGGCCAGCGCCAGCAGGTCGTCAGCCTGCGCAGCGCTGCGGCCCTCACGGTCGAGATGCAGAACTTCCCAGCCCCGCGGGGGCACCAGGGAATCGGCGTGCTGCGCGCAGAGGTCATAGGTGTGCGGCTCGGAATACACGCTGATCGGCCCTACCACGACAGTGGAGTCCTGGTAGGAGTAGGTGAGCGTGGCAACGGCCCGCTGCTCACAGCTGTTTCTGGTGCATCGACGCATGGGTTCCACGAGGGTACAGACTACCCACTCACCCGCCAGCTGCCCAGGATCAACACTGCCCAGTTTGTGGACCGGCCTCTCCCGCGGGGAGGCCGCACAGTATCGAAACCTCTCTGACATGGGCAAATGAGCAGGACGTGAGGTTTCACTCAGGAATGTTCGCGCGGGAGTGCTCGTTACACCGGCCCTCAGCACGCCTGAGGCAAGTCAAGACCCTGTGCGAAAGGACATACCCCTTCGTCACGTCACACAGTCCACCCCATATCAGGAAGGACACCTCATGACGGCATACAAGGTCACCAATCCGGCGACAGGAGAGGTCGAACGGGAATTCCCGGAGGCCACCGACGCCGACATCCACACCGCCCTCGACCGCGCCGGCGGGGCGTTCCCCAGCTGGGCCGCCACTGACCCCGCCCAGCGCGCGGAACTGCTGAGCCGGGTCGCCGATATCTACGCTCGCCGCAAGAGCGAGCTCGCCGCGATCATCACCCGGGAGATGGGCAAGCCGCACGGCCAAGCTCAGGCCGAGATCGACATCGTCGTCTCCATCTACCGCTACTACGCGCAGAACGGGCAGGAATTCCTCCGTACGGAGAGCGTCGACGACGCACCTGACGGCTCCGCCGTCGTCCAGAGCGATCCTTACGGGGTGCTGCTGGGCATCATGCCCTGGAACTTCCCGTACTACCAGGTGGCGCGATTCGCCGCGCCGAACTTGATGGTGGGCAATACCATCCTGCTCAAGCACGCGCCGCAGTGCCCCGAATCGGCCCAGGCCATGGAGGAGATCTTCATCGAAGCCGGGCTCCCGGAGGGCGCCTACGTCAACATCTTCGCCACGAACGAGCAGATCTCCGACATCGTCATCCCTGACCCACGGGTGCAGGGAGTCTCACTGACCGGGTCGGAGCGCGCTGGCTCGGCAGTGGCCTCTGCTGCGGGCAAGAACCTGAAGAAGGTCGTCCTGGAGCTCGGCGGCAACGATCCGTTCCTGGTGCTCGACCGTGAGATCCTGCCGCAGGCGGTGCGAGGCGCGCTCCAGGGCCGCATGCTCAATGCCGGCCAGGCCTGCAATGCGGCCAAGCGCATCATCGTCCTCGACGACATCTACGACGAGTTCCTCGAGCAGCTTGACTCGGCAGTCGGGAACCTCGAACTGCGCGACCCGACGGATGAGAACACCTTCATCGGGCCGATGTCCTCCGAGTCCGCCGCCGAGGACCTGGATTCCCAGGTGCAGGACGCCATCTCCAAGGGCGCTAACCTCCACCACGGTGGCCGGCGCGCCGACCGCGACGGCGCCTGGTATGAGCCCACTCTGCTGACCGGCATCACCCAGGAGATGCGGGCCTACCGCGAAGAGCTCTTCGGGCCCGTCGCCATGGTCTTCCGCGTCCGTGACGAGGAGGAGGCCATCGCGCTGGCCAACGATTCCGACTACGGCCTCTCCGCCTCGGTCAACGCCACCGACGTCGAGCACGCCCAGCAGGTGGGCCGGCGCATCGAGACGGGCATGGTGTTCATCAACGAGCCCGCCGGCACAGCCGCACAGCTTCCCTTCGGCGGTGTCAAGAGGTCAGGGGTCGGGCGTGAGCTGGGCCGGTTCGGTATGGAAGAGTTCGTGAACAAGAGGCTGGTCAAAGTCGCCGACTGAGCGACTGACGCTGCCCTCATCTACGCATCTACAACGAATGTGAGGCTCATTACATGGGTATTATCGGCTGGATAGTCCTCGGACTCATCGCCGGCGCGATCGCACGAGCGATCCTGCCCGGCGCGCAGCCGGGTGGCTGGCTCGTCACCCTCATCACCGGCATCCTCGGTGCCCTCCTGGGTGGCTGGATCGCCTCGGCGATCTTCAGCGTCAACGTCAATGACGCATTCTTCGATCTGGGCACCTGGATCTTCGCGATCCTGGGCGGCCTGATCGTATCGTTCATCTGGCGCGCGATCACCCGCGGGCGCACCGCGTAGAGGAATCACTGAGGCGGCACGGGCAGGTGCACCTGCTGTGCCCGTCTCAGTCCATCGCGCGGAAGGCTCCGGTCGCATGAGCGCTCATTCAGAGCGGCATACGGCCGGGGCCTTTTTGCATCTCTCCTTCATGTCAGCCCCTTCTCTCCCAAGGACGGCAGAGCATCTTTCAGCAGACCGACCCTCTCGCCATTCTTGCCGTGATCCCCGCCCATCAAGAGGCTGACCGGATCGGCGCGGCCGTCTCATCCGTGCTGAGGGCCGGCGCCCATACCGACGTCGAGCTGCACCTTGTCGTGGTCGCCGATGCTTGTCAGGACGCCACTGCTGAAATCGCTCATGCCGCAGGAGCGACAGTCATCAGACGTGAGGACCGGGCCGTCGGCTCGGCACGCTCAGCCGGGTTCCAGTTCGGCATAGGCCGTCTCGTTCATCCGGCCAGCGATGTGGATGCAGAGCATCTGTGGCTGGCCACCACTGACGCGGACAGCGTGGTTCCCCATGATTGGTTCGCGCGTCAGCTTCTGCACCGCCGCACTGGGGCCGATGTCGTCCTGGGGACGGTCCGGCTGGAGGGTGCCGCCAGCCCAGACCTTCTGGGGGAGGCGTGGAATGCCGACTATGCCCGCGGCGTCGCAGGTCGGACCCACCTCCATATCCACGGGGCCAACTTCGCCTTCAGCGCCTCCGCCTACGCCGCTGCCGGCGGATTTCGCGATCTGAGCGTCGACGAGGACGTCGACTTGCTCTCCCGGTTCCGCGGCCTGCCCGTGGACATCCGCACGGCCGTCGATATGCCGGTGCAGACCTCACGCCGCACAGCGGGCAGGGCACCCGGTGGTTTCGCCAGCACGCTCAAGAGTCTGGAGGTATGACGATGACCTGGACACCAGGACCACAGCCCAGCCAGGAAGAGCCACCGACGACGGCGCTGGACGACGTCCGCCAACGCACCCTCGCTCACCTGCGCCGTGGGCCGCTGCCGCTGCCCGGGTCCGGAGCGACGCTGGAACGATGGCGCGCACTGGCCAGCATGACCGGGGACGACGTCGTCGCCGGCCGGCTGGCCGAAGCCCATCTCGATGCTGCCGCGATCAGCACCGACATGGGCCGCCCTGACCTGATCCAGAAGGATCAGCTGTGGGGCGTATGGGCGGCCGAGCCGCCGCAGCCGGTGCTGAGCGCGCGGCTGGAGAACGAGGGATGGGTGCTGGAGGGCACCAAACCCTGGTGCTCGGGCGCCTCACTGTGCACCCACGCACTGGTCACCGCGCGGACCCAGCCCTCGTCTGAGGTGATGCTCTTCGCTGTGGACCTCTCTCATGAAGGCGTCGAGCCTGTCCCCGGGACCTGGCACGCCGTGGGCATGGGCCGCAGCGATTCAGGTCAGGTCACGTTTCAGGACGTGCCGGCCCACGCCCTCGGCACGCACGCGCAGTACCTGGAACGGCCGGGATTCTGGTTGGGCGGCATCGGCGTGGCCGCCTGCTGGTTCGGGGGTGCTCGCGCCGTCGCTGAACCCCTGCTGGAGCGGGCTCGATCCGATCGTGCCGGTGAGATCCTGCGTGCCCACGCCGGCGCCGTCGCCGCCGAGCTCAGCGCAGGGTGGTCCCTTCTAGCCGCCGCTGCCCAGCAGGCTGACGAGGACCCGGACGACCAGCGCGGCACCGCACAGGCACGGGCCCTGCTGGTTCGCACGCGGTTGGACCGCATGGCCTCCACCGTCATAGAACGCACCGGCCGAGCGCTGGGCCCCGGGCCGCTGTGCAGCGATGCCCAGCACGCACAACGCGTCGCTGATCTGGAGATCTATATCCGGCAGACGCACGCCGAACACGATGAGGCGGCAATCCCCGGCTCGCTCGGTCCGCACACCAGCTGGGAGGACCTGCTCGGGTTCCGTCCGAGTCCGCAGGCTGAGGCGGCTCGCCTGTTCCAGGGGGCGGAGGGCCCGGCCGTACCGCTCGAAGCGCTCATGGCCTACGACTCCCGGGTCCCGCAATGGGAGGCCGGCGACGTCGACGAGCAGGGGCGCTGGGCTCCGCACGATATGCCGGGGCTGCTCGTCGTCGCGCCGCATCCCGATGACGAGATCCTGGGTGCCTCGGCGCTGCTCGGCGGTGCCCTGCGCGCGGGATCCCAGATCACCGTGCTCGCGGTCAGCGACGGCGAAGGCTCCCACATCGACGTCGACCAGTCCCCCGAGACTGCGTCCCTCGCCGAGATCAGGACGGCGGAGTCGCGGGAGGCTCTCGACCTCCTCGCCGACTCGATCCGCGCTGCGGCAAGCCCTACCGGCGTCACCTCCGAAGCCCCTGGGGCGGACGGCTCCGCGCGCTCCCCCATCGTCCGTGAACGCCTGCGGCTGCCCGATGGCGATGTCGCCAGCTACCAGGAGCAGCTCACCGAGGCCCTCGTGGGGGCCCTCGGCGGCATGCCAGCAGGCACTGTCGTGGCCGCGCCGCTGCCCACTGACGGCCACCCCGACCACGACGCCTCCGGCAGAGCCGCCGAGGCCGCCGCCGGAAGAACCGGCGCGGGACTGGTCCATTACCCGGTCTGGCTGTGGCATCACAGCGCGCCGGAGGATGCTGAGTCAGAGGTGCCATGGCAGCTCGCCCGGTCGATACCGGTGGATGCTGACCTGCAGCAGGCCCGTACCCACGCAATGGCCTGCTATGCCTCGCAGGTTCGCGGGGATCTCGGCGCCGTCGCCGACCGGGAGCCCGGTGAGCCAATGCTTCCGCCGCAGACGCTGAAGACTGTCCTGCGCGAGCAGCAGATTGTCTTCCCCTATCCCGCACCGGACTTCCGGGCACTGTACCGGGAATCGCCGGACCCGTGGCGGCTCTCGTCGCGCTGGTACGAAGAGCGGAAGTACGATCTCACGATGAGCGTCCTGCCGCGTCGTCGTTTCGCGCGGGCCTATGAGCCCGGCTGTTCGATCGGGGTGCTGACACAGCGCCTGGCGGCACGCTGTGATGAGCTGATCTCCGCTGACCTCATCGAGGAGGCCGCGCGGGCGACGGCAGCGCGCGTGCCCGACGACCATGTGCAGGTCCGGCACGCCGGTGTCGACGAATGGCCGGAGGGCACCTTCGACCTCATCGTGCTGAGCGAGCTCGCCTACTACCTTCTGCCGGGCACCTGGGAGCGGACGCTCGAGAACGCCCGCACCACGCTGGCTCCCGAGGGCGTGCTGGTCAGCGTGCATTGGCGTCGGCCCGACCCGGGAGCCCTGCGCCATGCGCAGCGCATCCGGCAGGACCTGCGGTCGGTGCCCGGCTGGGTGCTGCACGGCAGCTACGACGACGCGGACATGCTCATCGACGTCGTCGGGCCGCCTGCCCCGAGCGTCGCCGAGGCGGAGTTCTTGAGGCAGGCAACGTCCGAGGCTGGCCAGGAGACCGCGACGGGCGCAGGTGGGCGATAGACCCGGCTCAGGCGTTCGGGAACCGCACTGAGGCCGGCAGCTGCTCCAGCAGGTTCAGCCAGATCTCGCTGGCCGTGGGGAAGCTGGCCACCGCATGGCGCAGCTGGGACACCGGGACTTTTCCGGTGATCGCGACAGTGGCGCTGTGCACCACCTCGGTGAGGCTCTGGCCCACGAACGTCGCCCCCAGCAGCTGACCCGAATCGGCGTCGACGACGAGCCGTGCCGCATCCGGCGGCGTGTCTTGGGACAGCGCGACTCCTGCTGCCGCGGCGCCCACCTCGCTGACCACCACAGAGTGGCCCGCGGCCTGCGCCGCCTCCTCGGTGAGCCCGACTGCGGCCACATGAGGTTCGGTGAAGACTGCCTGCGGAACAGGAGGTTCGGCCGAGGCGGTCGGCAGACCGGCGATCTCCTCCCCGATGCAGCGCGCCCGGTATTTGCCCCAGTGCGTCAGCGGCGCCTCACCAGAGGCATCGCCTAAGACGTAGAGCCACGGCAGCGGCCTGTTGCCCTCCCAGCTGCCCGGGCGCGCCGAGAGGCCCACGCTGTCCAGGCCGACTCCCTCGAGACGGGGCCTCCGGCCCGTGGCGACGAGCAGCTCGTCTGCGCTGCGACGTCCTTGAGAAGTGTGCACGGTGACTTCGCCGCCGTGGGGCACCCCCAGCTGAGCGTCACCGACATGCGGACGGTCCACGGACTGAACCTCGGTCCCGAGCTCCACGGTCACTCCCAGGCCGCGCAGGCCCTTCAGGACGGCGTCCTGCGCCATGGGCTCCATGCCGCCGAGCAGGGACTTCCCACGCACCAGCATCGTCACCGAGGCCCCCAGCGAGGCCAGCCACGTGGCGGCCTCACAGGCGACGACGCCGCCGCCCACGATGAGCAGCCGCTCCGGCACCTCCCGGACGCCGGTGGCATCGCGCGAAGTCCACGGGTTCGCCGGCTGAAGCGCCGCGGGTATGACCGCTTCACTCCCGGTAGCCAGCACCACAGCCCGGCGCGCCTCGACAGTGCGCTCACCGACAGTACGCTCACCGACCTGCACCCGCCGCTCCCCGATGAGCCGCGCCTCACCCCGGACGACCTGCAGCCCGGCGCCTTCGGCCCAGCTGTACTGGCTGGAATCGTCGTAGTTCCCCACCCACTCATCACGACGCCGCAGCAGCGCCTGGCGATCCACGCCAGCCGGGGTGACACCGCTGAGGTCCTCCGATTGGTGTGCGAGCGATATCGGGGTGAGCAGGGCTTTCGAGGGGATGCAGGCGTAGTACGAGCACTCTCCGCCGAGCAGTTCGCGCTCTACGATCATCACGCTGAACGCGGAGTTCTCTTTCACGTACTGCGCCGCGACCTCCCCGGCCGGCCCTGCGCCGATCACCACGACGTCGACGGCGTCATCGGCGTCATGCCGGGCTTGCGAGCCCGCATCTGCGGGGTGGGGTTCAGGGTTCAGGGCTGCGGGGTGATCCCGGTGAGCTGACATCTTCCCATTCTGCCGCCTTATTGCCTCAGGCGCACGGGTACGGACTGTCCGGGATCCTGGAAGGCGCCGATGCGGGAGAGGCTGAACCGGCCGTCGTCGTCGGAGGTCTCCAGAGTGGCGTAGACCGGCGCTCCGGAGGTGTCGGGCTCGAACAGGATGCCTACCGGGTCATCCAGGTCGCTCTGCGAGGCGGCGTCATCGAGGTCCGAGCTGGTGATGCGCTGCGATTCACCGGCCGGGATCTCCACCTCGACGACGTCGGAGACCTCGCCCTCAGCATCGATCACACGGTACCCGGTCTGGGCCGCTTCACCCTCGGCGCGCAGGGATACGCTGGCATCGCCTGCCTGGGGCAGGAGCGTTCCCGAGCCCTGGGTCAGCGGCTGCACCGGCGTGGCCCAGCTGAAGTCCAGGACGTCTCCCTGATTCGAGTCGGAGTCCTCGGCGTCTTCGGCGTCCGACTGGGAGCCGGGGTCCTCGCCGTCGGTGCGAACCGCCACGTAGGCGGGGTTGTCCGTCGTGACGTCGACGTCGTAGGTTCCTGCGTCCATGCCGAGCAGGGTGATCCGGTCGATCTCGCCCGGCTCCACGGTGAACACTCCCGGGGTCTCCAGCGCGACCTGGCCGTCAGGGCCGTACACCTGGACCTCGACTGTCGTGCGCGAGTCGCCGGGCGCGTGCACCCAGAGGTCCGCAGTAGGGCCGTCGATCTCGCCGCGCAGAGCCGCTCCTGCGTCGGAGGAGTCGGCGTCAGAGGAGTCCGGCATCGGCACTGCGGGCATCACGTGCGTGGTCGCGGGGGCTTCGAGGCCGGGGAGGAACTCGACTCCGAGCCCGGTGAGCCCGCTGGTGCGTGAGGCCTGCACCGAGGCGGCCACTGGCGCTCCCGAGGATGACACGAGGACACCCAGATCAGCCGAGGACGGCGCCAGGGCGGCCAGGTTGACGCTGCGCACTGTCTCGGGCGGGACCACCAGAGTGCGCGCGCCGTTGCTTCCCCGGTCGCCGTCGGTGTCGAAGGTGCTGACCGTGACAGTCGCGGCACGGTCTTCGGGATTCGCCAGGGTCAGCAGTGAGGACGATCCGGCGGCAAGCTCAGGGCCGAAGAACCACTGATTGCGCTGCGGCGCGGCGCAATCCGAGACTGCGAGGCCCGAGACAGGGCCCTCATCGGCGATGTAGTGGGACTGCGCGTCCGCGGCGATCGGCTCACCTTCTGCGCTGGGCTCGATCTCAAGCACACGGCTCAGCGTGTCACCGGTGGTCGTCTCGCGGAGAATGTCCCGCTCAGCGATCGGGGTCGGGTCGCCGCTCTCGCTGCCACTGCCCTGAGCCTCATCTGCTGAGGAGATCGTGCGCTGGTTCGTCAGCTGGGACTGATTGAGCTGGAACCATGCCGATCCCGGCATCTCACCGGCAGAATCGGCGAAGACGAGGCTCTGGAATCTGCTGGATGCGGAGTCGTCCCGGTCCCGGTACTGCAGCAGCCCATCTGTGGAGAGCGAGTCCGGCTGGCCCGGCATGGGCGGGCACACCAACTCGGTGCTCGTCTCCGGCGCGGGGACGCTGGCCACGGCAGCTGAGGCGGAATCCTCCGATGCTGCAGAGGGCCGGTACGCCTCGTACGTCGCGGATCCCAGGCCAGCTGCCAGGAGCCCAGCGCTGACGAGGACCGCACCGGCTCGTGCCGTGCTTCGCCGAGTGAGCCAGGGGCCTGCCTGGGCCCCAGCACGATCACGGGCACCCCCGGCCCCAGCCGCAGCTGCAGCCGCAGCGCGCTCGTCCGCGTCCGCAGCACGCTCGCTGCCGGCCTCCGCGCCCGCTGCGGGCCCGGCGCCCGGTTCGGGCTCCTCGGCGGGTTGGGGCTCTTCGGCGGGTTCGGGCTCGCTGCCGGGTTCGGGCTCGCCGGCAGGTTCCGGCACGTCGCCGGCGGTGGTGTCCGCCTCGACGTCGGGGGCCGCACCTGCATCGCTCTCACCCTCGGCTTCACTGGCAGCGGCGGGAACAGCGGCAGCCTGCTTCTCCGCTACGCCTGCCTTCTTCGCCGCTTCTGCCTTCTTCGCCGCTTCTGTCTTCTTCGCTGCCTCTGCCTTCTTCTCCTCAGCAGCAGCTCGTTTGTCCTCGGCAGCACGACGTCGCTGCGCTTCCACATCGCGACGCTCCGCGGCCTGGGCTTCGCGCTTCTGTGTCTCCGC